>DATEMM010000022.1:0-10052 GCA_035275605.1 Pyrinomonadaceae bacterium | reverse complement strand
CTCGAAGGCCGCGCCCTCGTTGCGCTCCTGCACGCGATTAAGTTTCCAGCACGATTGTTTTGCCTGAACCGCGCTCTTAACTCTGCCCGCGACCTCGGAAAGGGCTTCGGCGTGAACGCCCGGCAGAGAGCAAACAAGTATCAGCAACGGCACTACTGGATTCTTAAAGCGACGCATCTTTACTCCACATGTCAGGTCCGACGCAGGCCATGAGCTCAAAACCTGCGCTCAATCAATAATCACGTCTGCGACGCTCCCGAAATACCACTCGCCGCTTATCCAGAGAGCATCTATCGACGCGTCCTTCCAGTAAACCTTCCCCTCACTTTTTACTTTCGCCTCGCCCCAGATGTCGTAGCGAATCACTCTCTCGTCGCTCTGGGAGAGGTCGATTGTGCCAGTCGGACGGAACTCCAGGAGGACGCCTCGATACCCTTTGGCGATGGTTTCCCGGCTGGCGTCAACGTAAGCTTCCCGGCTCAGGACGCCCGGATTGACGACGTATTCCGACAAAAGGTCGTATAGCTTCTGGTAGTTCGCCGTCCGCTCGTACTCGACGTACAGGTTCAGTCGCTCAATCAGCCTCGCACGCAAATGCTGCGGGACGGCGGCGAATACTTTCTGCTCCCTCTTCTGCTCTTTCGTCTGCGAGTGAGCCGGGGTCGATAGTGCCGAGACAAAAAATGTCAGGATAAATGTGGCGGCAAGAAAATTTCTCATAAGACTTTATCCTACATCATGCGGGTTCGAGCAAGCATACTGCGCAAAGCAGCAGTGCCTCGCGGGTCCGGGTTCAATGAGTTGTTAGGCGGCCCGTTGTCAGGGCAAATGTTCCAGATCGTTCAAATCTTTATACCTGCCGCTTGCGACTTTATTTGTTTTCAGGTCTTGTAAGCTGATTAGATTGACTTCGACTCCACCCAGATTAGCTATTACTCTTTGAGCATAACAATCCTCAAACTCCACGCCAGACACTCCCGTAAGCAATTCAATCCTCAATGGAGGTACACCCATCCGAAGCACTTGTTGCTCTTTAGTAAATAACTCTGGTTCAACTTTAGCAAATCCGAACTCAGCCAGGGCGGCTAGTATATTTTCAACATTTCCGGAGTCTGTCGCCACCCAAATATCCATATCGGCTGTGGCTCTTGGATAGCCGTAATAACCGACGGCATATCCGCCGACAAGTAAATATTTAACGTCATGAGAGTTGAGCAACTGTAAGAACTCTCTGAAGTCGGGCGGTAAGAGGGTCGTATCCATAGATGATTTGCCGCATCTGTTCAAGGGCCTGCCAACGTTCTTCTGGAGATTTACGACTCCAATATTCCTTCTCTTCTGATATATCAGATAGGGATGTAACTGTTAATGCTGATTTATCTATGTGTAATGAATCTACAGCTCTCATAATCTGAATATACTCCAAACTAAGGTTGGACGCCTAACTAGTATTAAATCGTCAGCAGCGGTCTAACGCAGTTATGGAGGGACTTTTACCGCTATTCGTGGCCAAATTCAACATCTTATTGTGCCCCGGCTTTAAGCCTCACGCCTTGACGGGCGGGCGCGTTTACGCGTAGAAGATTGGCAAAGGCTGCCGTCGCGGGTCGTGTGCCCAAGCGTCCAGCCTAAAGGCTTTCCCGACATCTCAGAAATCGCCGTTCGACGACCTTGATTGATGATTAGGGGCGGGCAGGATTTGCCGCCGTGAAGAATAGTGTGTGCCACTGACCGGGCGGGCTCCGCGCCGCCGCCGTTTCCTCTATACGTTCTCGAAGACAGATGATGAGACCGGACGACTCAGCCCAAACCGAATCCGTCACGACCCTGCGGACGATGGCCGACACGGTGCGGCGCATCATGCGCTCAGATACGACGGGCGTCGCCAGTTTCTCCCTCGCCGAAAAGACCGTCGCCTGGAAAGCCCTCAGCGGTTTTCGCTCTCACCAGAGCGAAAGCGAGGACATAGTCTTACCCCTCACCGGGAACTTCCTGAAGAGCGTCGCGACCACGGAAGAGCCTCTGATCTTCAAGGGCATAGGGGTGCTGGACGAGTTTCCTGCCGCCGACTTCCCCGTCCACGCCCCGGAAGGCGTGCGCGACCTGGCCCTGGTTCCGCTCAAGGCGCGCGGCGAGACCCTGGGGGCGCTCGTCGTCGGCTATCGCTCGGACCACAACTTCACAGCCGAGGAAGAGACTCTGCTCGGGGGCCTGGCGGAGATGGCCGCGCTGGCGCTGGACCACGCGCGCCTCTTCGAGATCGTCGGTGCCGCCAAGCAAATCTGGGAACGCACCTTCGACGCCATCCCGGACGGCATCATCGTTCACGACCAGCACATGCAGATCGTGCGCTGCAACGCGCACGCCGCCGACATGATGGAAATGCAGCCGGCGGACGCCATCGGCCTGACCTGCGCGGACGCCTTCGCGCGTCTCTTCGGCGAGCGCGCCGCGGCCTATCACATGGGCGAGAGTCGCGGCACGGCCTCATCTTTCGAATTGCAGGCCGAGGACGGAAGGCGCTACCTGGTCGCGGTCGCGCCGTTGGACGAGCTTGGGAACCAGCCCGGCAGCGTCATCACCTGGAGCGACGTGACGCAGCTCTCAGCCATGCAGGAACAGCTTGCACGCTCGCGCCGCCTGGCCACCGTCGGGCAACTTGCCGCTGGCGTCGCTCACGAAATCAACAACCCGCTCGCGACCATCACGACCTGCGCCGAGGCCACGCTGCGCAACCTGCGCAAGGCCGGCGGCGCGTCCGCCTCTGGCGAGGGCCGGGACACCTTCTACCTGGAAGAGATCGTCAGGCAGGCCCTGCGTTGCAAGGAGATCACGCGCGGGCTGCTGGATTTGTCGCGCCAGCGCCGACCGAACCGCCAGGCCTCAGATATTAACGAGATGGCGGCACAGTGCGCGCGGCTAGCGGAAGAGCGTCTAGGGTCGGAGGCAATCAGGGTCAAAGTAAATTTAGACCCGGAGGTCGGCGAGATTGCGACCGACGCGGGCATGGTCCGGCAGGTGCTGGACAATC
The DNA here is from genome assembly GCA_035275605.1 of Pyrinomonadaceae bacterium. Classification (GTDB taxonomy): domain Bacteria; phylum Acidobacteriota; class Blastocatellia; order Pyrinomonadales; family Pyrinomonadaceae; genus QHXM01. Next base: position 7,021 of record DATEMM010000022.1, on the reverse strand, counting down.
TGCTGAGCAACGCTCTGGACGCAATCGGCGAGAGCGGCGAGATTACCGTCTCGACTCATCGCGTGGACGAGCGCGTCGCGGTGGAGGTCGCGGACACTGGGGCGGGAATCGCGCCGGAGATGCTGGTGCGCATCTTCGACCCCTTTTTCACGACGAAGGATCAGGGCAAAGGCTCCGGCCTCGGCCTGGCCATCTCGTACACGCTGGCAGAGGCGCTGGGCGGAGCCCTCACCGTCGAATCGAAGCAGGGGGCGGGCAGCCGCTTTCGCCTGTGGATTCCCCGCCGTGTCCCCGAAGCGAGCGTCTAGAGAAGAGGTGAAACTTTATGAGCCGTAAGATTCGTGTGCTGGTCGTGGATGACAACAAGATGTTTCGCGATGTGGTGGCTGACCAGCTCAACGACTCGAACATCGAAGCGACCTCCGTGGGAAGCGGCGAAGAGGCCCTGCTCTCGCTCGGCGCGACGGACTGCGACGTGATTCTGCTGGACATCAACATGCCCGGCATGTCCGGCCTAGACGCGCTGCGGCGCATCAGGCAGATGGAGGACGCGCCCGAAGTCATCATGCTCACGGCAGACACCTCGCTCTCGACTGGCATAGAGGCCATGCGGCTGGGGGCTTACGACTACCTGACGAAGCCCGCGACGCTCGATGAGATGGAAGCAGTCATACGCAAGGCGGACGAGAAGCGAAGGCTCGTCCGGCAGAACGCCAGCTTACGCTCCGTTGTACGCCAACCTGCGGCTTCCGAGGACGAATCGCCCGCACCCATTTACCAGAGCGAGCAGATGCGCGGCGTGGTCGAGCTGGCAGAGGCTGCGGCGCGCCTGGATTCGACCGTTATCATCACTGGCGAGAGCGGAACGGGTAAGGACGTGCTCGCGCGCTTCATACACGCGCGGAGCGCGCGTAACGACTCGCCTCTGATTACGGTCAACTGCGGCGCGATGCCGGAATCCCTCTTCGAGTCGGAGTTCTTCGGGCATGAGAAGGGGGCGTTCACGGGCGCGAGCGGTTTGAAGCGCGGGTTGATTGAGGCGGCGGACGGCTCAAGCCTCTTTCTGGACGAAGTCGGCGAGATGCCTCTGCCCATTCAGGTCAAGCTCCTGCACTTTCTGGAGCAGGGCCGCTTCCGCCGCGTCGGCTCCACGCGCGATCAGAGCGTAGACGTGCGCGTCATCGCGGCCACCAATCGCCACCTCCCGCAGGACGTGCGCGAAGGCCGCTTTCGCGCTGACCTCTTCTACCGTCTCAACGTCGTCTCGCTGCACATACTGCCGCTGCGCGAGCGCGCGGCGGACATCCCCGCCCTGATCGACTATTTCCTGACCCTCTACCGCCAGAGGTTCAATCGCCCGTCGTTGACTTTGTCGGAAGACGCGCGCAGGCGGCTCGAAGACTATTTCTGGCCCGGCAACGTGCGCGAGCTGCGCAACTGTCTGGAGCGCGCCGCCGCGCTCGCGCCCACGGACACGATTGAGGCAGGACAGTTGATGCTCTCAGGCGACGGCGCGGGTCAGGGGATGAGTCCTTTCACACAGCCCGCGGCTTCCGGTTCCGGGCAGCCGCCGACTCTCTACGACCTAGAGCGCCAGCACATCCTGCGCGTGCTGTCCGATGCGGGCGGCAATCGCGAGCGCGCCGCCGCCATCCTTGGCATCTCCGCACGCACCCTCTATCGCAAGCTGCGCGAGTATGAAACGAACACGGCCGCGACTGACTTTTCCGGTTGAGAATTTCGGCGCCGATAGATGCCGGGCGATAAATTACAATTGACCCGAATTGAAAAGAGAGATATTTTCCTAACGTCTCACGCTAGTCCAGGCACCCGAAGTCGTAACGTCTTATTAATCCGAACTCGCTGGAACATCAATTGATAAGGGTAAAGCCATGCTCAGACAACTACTCCTCATTTTAGGCGTCGCCTGTTTTGTCCTCTTGCTCGGTGTCCTGCTAATCAACCTCAGACCCGCGGACGAGGTGACGATTAATTTCGTTCAGGGAGTAGAGCCGCAACAGATCGTTGGAACTATGAAGGAGAAAGATAAATACCTTCTTATCAAGCCCAAAGGCTCGAACATTGAGCAGGTATTTACCTGGGATAAAATTAAAGACATCTCTGGAGAAAGGTCCTTCTTTTCCGCGCGATTTAATGATGTCTATGACGTCGCGGAGTTCATCACTAAATTAGGCGCTCTCGCTGCCGCCGGGGTCTTTTTTATCGGCCTCTACCAATACGAGCAGGGGCAACAATGGAAACGCGCCGACTTCCTGGCGTCTACCATCAAAGACATCGGCGCTTCCAAGAAGAGCGAGAATGCTAAGTTAATGCTTGATGGAATCAAGCTTTACCCCAGCGGTAGAGACATAGAACTATTTCCAGATAAAGAGGCCGATACAGATAAACACAGAATGATTAGCAGGCTAAAAGTTCTTCATTCATTAAGAACAGCAGCGCCCCTGCCGTCGGATGCCGAAACAATTGCTATTCGTGATTGTTTCGATACCTTCTTCAGCCAATTAGAGCGGATAGAGCAATACATTGAATCGAACCTCATTACCAAGGAAGCAGTTTACACTTACATGAATTATTGGATAGATTTGCTCTCGGGGGATGATAGCGAATTCGCTGATTACGACAGGTGGTACGTGCTGAACTACGCGAAGGTTTATAAATTCCCCAAAGTGACGAAATTACTGGAAAGGTACGGAAAATTTAAGGAAGCCGATTCTCCGCCTCCCGATTACCTGCCGCCGCTCGCGCCGTAAGCAGCGAGGAAGTGCGTCATTGGATTCGCCACAGGGGGACAATTAAATCGCGCGCCCGGCAATTCCCTCACTCAGACGCCTCGAAAGTATCTCCTTATCAACCGCGTGCTCATCTCTTCCCTTTCGTCCTCCCGGCCTTCCTGCGGCGCAGGTACGTGGCCAGCGCCTTATCCAACGGCTCAGCCGAGTCCAGCTCCACGTAATCCGCGCCGGCGCGTTCCAACTCGCGCCGGAAATAGGCGCGCAGCTCATCCATCTCTGCGACGTAGGCCCTGCGCACGCGGTCCGTGTCGGCCAGGAGGGTTTCGTTCGTCTCCAGGTCGTGGAATTCGTAAGTCCCGTGCGGCTCAAGCAGTTTCTCCGCGCGGTCCAAGAGGTGAAAGACTATAACGTCGTGGCGTGCGCGGCGCACACGCGCGATTGCTTCGACAACCTCCCCCGGCTCGTCGTAAAGGTCCGAGACGAGGACGGCGAGGCCGCGCCTCTTCCATTGCGAGGCCTGCCTGAGCAGGACCGGGCCGATGCTGGTTCGCCCCCTGGCCTCCAGCCCTTCGAGCGCGAGCAGGATGGTTTGCAGGTGGCGCAGGCCGCCCCGCGCAGGGATTGAGCTTTGCGTTTCCTCGTTGAAGCAGACCAGCCCGACGCGGTCCCCCTGGCGGTTGGACAGGTAAGCGAGCGCCGCCGTCAGGTAACGCGCGTAATCGAGCTTGCTCACACCTAGGCGCGGCGCAAATCCGAGCGACGCACTCACGTCCAGCAGCAGGCGCACGGGCGCGTTCGTCTCCTCCTCGGACTCCTTGACGTAGAGCCTGTCCGTGCGCGCGTAGACGCGCCAGTCTATGCGGCGCAGCTCGTCACCGGCGATGTACGGGCGGTGCTCCGCGAACTCCTGCGACAGCCCGCGGTAAGGGCTCTTGTGCAGCCCCGTCAGAAAGCCTTCGACGACCGTGCGCGCGATGAGGTCCAGCCGCCCGATGGAGGCGAGCACCGCTGGGTCCAGGAAGCGTTCGTAAGCGGCGGAGGCGGACATAAAAGTATCCTGGCGGGCCTCTGCTCTATTGAAGGGGCGGGTCGCTCGCCGTCGCGCGCTGCGTCGCGTTGGCGCGGACGACGTTGCTGGACGCGTCCACGTAGAGATGGCGCGCGCCTGGAGATGTCCCGCTCTGAGGGTCGGCGTTGGCGGTGAAAGACGACCCGGAACTGCTGCCCGGCTCCCCGACCCGCGTCATGGTGAAGACGTAACCCTCTAGGACGGGAGCGTTTCCACTAAAGCGCCGGTCGAGCGAGCCTTCGGCGACCAGCTCGTCAAACGTCCCGTAGCTGCCGGAGTGCGTGAGCGAGTACTGCGTCTGCGCGCGGTAGATGTTCTGGAGCGCGCTGATGGCCCCCGCCTCGTTCGCCCTGTTCTCGGCCTTCTGGTACGTCTCGACCTGCTGCTTTGTGCCGCAGGCGAGTGCGAAGAGACCCGCGTAGACGAGCAGGCCCAGGGGAAGAAGTTTAGCGCCTTTTCGGCGCAGGTGAATTCTCATTTCGATTTTGCCTCAAAGCGCGCGAGGACGCTTCCCGTAAGGTGTGTGCCAGTTGATTGCCTAAAGAGGCCCGCCAGGCTATCTGGCGTAGTAGCCGCGCCGCGTGCGCGCCGCCAGGTCAGGCCGGTTGACGAGACGCACGGAGACGCTGCGCCAGGAGCCGTCGCGCCTCCTGTTCTTCGGCTGATAGCCGATGCTATAGACGGTGCCCAGGTCTCTTATCACCTGCTCGTAGACGCCGCGCAAATCTTCCACCTTGCGCGCGTGATAGAGCAGGCTCCCGCTCTCGCCCGCGAGTTCGCCGAGCTGACGGCGCGCGATCTGGAAAGTCTCAGGGGTCGCGCGGCCCCGCTTGACCTCTTCGCGCTCCGTGTCCAGGTAGATGGGAATGACTATGGCGTCCGAAGTCTTGACCAGCTCCAGAAGCTCATCGAAGGTCACGGTCGAACCGACGCCCTTGATGTCCGGCAGCGCGTTGTCCACCCCGTCCGACATGACGACTACGGCCTGGCGTCTTGACGCGGTGGGCGAGCCAAAGATGTGCTTGAGGACAAAGTGCAGGGCGTCCCAGAAATTCGTCCCGCCGATTGCCCTATCAATCTTCCTGACGCTCTTGATGAGACTCTCGCGATCGGTGGTCAGCGGCGAGACGACGTAATACTGTTCGGTGAAGGTGACGATGCCGATGCGGTCCGATGGTCGCGCCGCCTCTATAAAGCGGCGGGCAGCCTTTCTGACGACATCCACCTTGACGGAGCCGGAGAGGTCCAGCAGCAGCACCAGGTCGAAGGGTGTTGCGGTGGAAGCGAAGAAGCTAATCTCTTCGGGCGTGTCGTTTTCCAGCACGGCGAAGTCCTCCCGCCGCAATTCGCCGATGGGCCTTTGCGGCTGGCGGCTGAAAACGCTGACGTTCAAATCGACCAGCTCAGTATCAACGCGAATCGTCTCTATCTCGTCATCCCTGTGCGCAATCGCAGCCGGAGGCGGCGGCAGCTCATCCTGTGCCAACGCAGGCGAAAAGCAGAAGACTGCAAGCGGCAGGCAGAAGATGAGCGGAAGGAAGCGCTGAGGTCTCCTGCTTCCCTTTGTCCAGTGGCTCCAGACTTCTGAATTCCGCTTTTCAGTTTGCATAGTAGCCGCGTTTGCCGCGCGCGACGGCGTTCGGGCGCGTAATCGAGACGCGAATCGCGCGCCATTTTCCGTCGCGCAGTCTGTTCGTCGGGCGGTAAGAGAGGCTGTAAACGGTCCCTAGGTCGGCGACGACGCGCTCGTAGGCGTCCGCCAGGTCTTCCAGCTTTTCGACTTCGTAGAAGAGGCCGCCGCCCGCATCGGCCACTTGCTCCATACGGTCGTGGGCAAGATCATACGTCTCCGGCTGGATGTCAAGAGGGCTCAGGCTGCTGTACTCCGTCTCCACGTTTATCCATAGGCTGTACAGGACGCCGTCGAATTCGCGCAGGCGAGAAAGCAGCTCGTCGTAGGGAACAGTCGAGCCTGGGCCGGGGACGTTCTCCATGGTGCTGTCTAGACCGTCGCTCATCAGCACGATGGCGTTGCGGCGCGAATCTTTCGCCTCCTTGAAGATCTCTTCCATGACGAAGGCGACCGCGTCGTAGACGTTCGTGCTCCCCTTCGGCTTCTCAATCGCGTTGATGCGCTCGCGCAGGAGGGCACGATCATTGGTCAGTCGAGAGACGATGACGGGCTCGTGCGTAAAAGTCACTATGCCGATGCGGTCGGCCGGGCGCGAGGCGGCGACAAACTTGAGCGCCGCATCGCGTATGAGCCCGATCTTGTCCTGCGTGGAGAGCGAAAGATCTATCAGCAGCACCAGGTTGAAGGGCGCGCTCGCCGACTCGAAATGTGCCAATTCCTGCGGCGCGCCGTCCTCGAACAGTTTGAAGTCGCTCGCGACGAGCCCCTTCAATCCGCGGTTCGTCCCACGGTCAATAGCGCTGACGTTGAGCGTAACGAGTTCCGTGTCAACGCGCACGACATCGTCCTCGTCAACCTCCTCCGGCCCGTTGAGCGGCGTGGAAGGTGTGCCAGCTCCCGTGCGACTCTGTCCCGCACCGATGAGGACAGGGGTTCGGCCACGGACGCGCGCTTCTTCCGCAGGCGCTTCTACTACTTCTTCTTTCGCAGGGCCGTAGGAAGAGAGAACGATGCCGCCTCGCCTGGAGAGGAGGCGGACGCGCCTGCCGCCCGTCCCTAATCGCGCCTGAAGAGTTTTGCCTGCCGCTCCGGGCGTATTGCCGTCACGCGGGAGCGTCGAGACCACACTCTTGTTCAACGACTCAGCCTCAATGTCTGCGTCGCCGGACGCGGGGAATTCCGCGCGTATGTCCCCGTAGCCGCTCTCGACGCTCAGCTCGGCTGGGAGGCCGCGGACGGTCACGCCCCCGGTTTCAGAAACGACCGCCGCACGGGAGCGCTCCGGGACGCGCAAGGTCAAATCAACTCGCGTCAGCATCCCGGTCTCTTTGGCCGAGACGCTGATTGAGAGCAACTGCTCCGTCCTCTTGATGGAGACGGGCGAACGTTTCGGCTTGACGCCTTTGACGAGTGCCGCGACGGAGACGTAAGGCTCGGCCCAGACCTCAATGGTGACGCTGCCTCTGGGGTTGACGATTGAGACTTCCCCGCCAGGCGGTAGGTCCGCACGGATGGCGGCGCCATCGTCCGCCGCAACCGGCACAGTCCGCCACGCGAAAAGAAGAG
>DATEMM010000021.1:0-12723 GCA_035275605.1 Pyrinomonadaceae bacterium | reverse complement strand
TATAAACGATTTGCCCCGGCGCTCAACGGTAGCTCACCAAAGGGTCGTGTCCTAAATTGAATTACAGAACATGATCAGAGGGAAGCTGTCCGAGAGCCCCGAAGGGGCGCAATATTGAAGCCTGGGGCAGCGCCCCAGGTTACGGTCATTATCATTATCCTAAGCCCTGAAAGGGCGAAATATGTATTCCGCCCTTTCAGGGCTTGATCCTTAAACTTGCATCTATTCCTGGGGCGATGCCCCAGGCTTTCATATGACGCCCCTGCGGGGCTCTCGCAGACTTCCCGCATCTCATGTTATGTAATTCAATTTTGGACACTACCCACCAAAGCATCGCTCTGCGAATAGTAGGGACAAAAGAGAGTTTCTCGTCCCATTATTTTCGCCAACTACCTTCTCTTTATTTCTCCGCTCCCAGTCCGGTGTTCGCCCGCACGGTCAGCTCCGCGAAACGGCTTTCCGCCTCCGGCTCGCGCCCGAGCAGAGTCCCGACAACCGCTCCCACGAAGCCTAGCGGAATGCTAATGATGCCGGGGTTCTCAAGCGGAAAGATGGGCGGGCGTTGAATCAGGTGTCGCGCCGCGCCCGCCACGCCGGGCGGGTCAACTGTCATAATGCTCGGGCTCAGCAGAATCAGGATGATTGACGAAGCCAAACCCGTCGCCAGCCCCACCACCGCCCCCTTCGTGTTGAAACGCTTCCAGAAGAGCGAGAGCACGATGACGGGCAGGTTCGCAGAGGCGGCCACGGCGAAGGCCAGGCCCACCAGGAACGCGACGTTGATGCTCTGGCCGAGCAGGATGGCTATGAGAATACTAATCACCCCGACGACGAAGGCCGTCACGCGCGCGACCCTCACCTCCTCGCCAGGCTTGCGCTCCGTGCCCTTGTGAATCACGTTCGTCCAAAAGTCGTGCGCGAAACTTGTTGAAGCACTGATGGTCAATCCCGCGACGACCGCCAGGATGGTCGCGAACGCGATGGCCGAGATGAAGGCGAAGAAGACTTCGCCGCCGAGCGACTGTGCCAGAAGCGGCGCGCTCATGTTCGTCCCACCGTGCTTGGCTATGTAGTCGCGCCCGATGATGGTTGCCGCGCCGAAACCCAAAAACGTCGTCATGATGTAGAACGCGCCGATGAGGAACATGGCCCAGACCACACTCGTGCGCGCAGTCTTCGCATCCGGCACCGTGTAGAAGCGGACCAGGATGTGCGGCAAACCCGCAGTGCCGAAGACCAGCGCCATGCAAAGCGAGATGAGGTCCACCACGCCCCAGGGCTTGCCGTTGAAGTAGTAGTGACCGGGTTGCAGGAAATTCTTCGCCACCGCCGCGCCCGTTTTCGGGTCCGTGTAAGTCACGTTGCTGATGGCCTCGAAGAACCGCCCGAAGCTAAAGCCGAAGTGACTCAAGACGAGGATGCTTAGCAGCAGCGTCCCCGTCATTAAGAGGATGGCCTTGATAATCTGCACCCAGGTCGTCGCCAGCATCCCGCCGAAGACGACGTAGACGATCATCAAGATGCCGACGCCGACGACCGCCAGGTTGAAGCTGATGCCGGGGACCAGCAGACTCACCAGCGCGCCCGCGCCTACCATCTGCGCGATCATGTAGAAGGTCGAGACCGTGAGCGTGCTTAAACTTGCCATAGAGCGCACGGGCCGCGGGCTCAAGCGGTAGGCCAGCACGTCTGCCATCGTGTACTTGCCAGCGTTCCGCAAAGGCTCTGCGACGATTAAGAGCACGGTCAGGTAGGCGACCAGAAAGCCGACCGAGTACATGAAGCCGTCGTAGCCGTTGAAGGCTATGAGGCCGGCTATCCCCAGGAACGACGCGGCGCTCATGTAATCGCCCGCCACGGCCAGCCCATTCTGCCAGCCGGTAATCTTGCGGCCCGCTGCGAAAAAGGCTTCGGCGCCCTGCGAGCGGCGCGCGGCCCAGTAGGTGATGACGAGCGTCACGGCGACGAAGGAGAGGAACATCAGGAGCGCTGTTGACATGCTACTCGTTCCCCCCTCGTCCTTCGTCCAAATCGGAAACTATCTTTCGCGCCATGCGGTCGTGACGGCTGGCCGCGCGCACGTAAAGCAGGGCGATGACCCACGCCATGAAGAACTGCGAGAGCGCGAACAGGTACGCGACGTTGATTGAGCCCCAGACCTTCGCGTTCATCAAACCTGGCGCGTAGCCGACCAACAGGGGAAGCGCGAAGTAGTAAACGATGAAGAAGACGGTCGCTGGGATGATGAATCTCAGCTTCGCCTTGACCAGTTCCCTGAAGCCAACGCTCGCCGCGACCTTGCTCCAGTTGACCACGTCAGCGTCTTCGTCAGCCGTCCGCTCGTGCTGCGGCTTCACGCCCGCGCGCCCCAATGGCGAAACGTCCGTCGCCGCACCCGTCACAGGGGTCGGGTCCACCGTCTGCCTGCCAGACCCGGTGGCGTCGTTTCCTTCTTCTTGTGCCATTATGCTTTTTGCTCCCTCACCTTATGCGCGGCGCTTGTTACTTGCCCGCGTGACGGTCCAGATAATCGAGCAGAACGTTTGACATCACCTTGACGCCGACGACCAGGCTCTCCTCGTCTATGTCGAAGTCCGCCGTGTGCCAGGGGGAATTGATGCCGCGCGCGCGATTGCCCACGCCCAGGAAGTAGTAGAAGCCCGGCGAGACTTTCTGGTAGTAGGAGAAATCCTCCGCCGGCATGAACGGCTTAATCGAGAGCACGTTCTGATTGCCTGCCACGCGGCGGAGCGTCGGCAACATCTCTTCTACGAGTTGCGGGTCGTTGAAAGTGAGCGCGCCGTTCTCTTTAAATTCTAGCTCGAAGGTTGCGCCGTAGGCCGCCGTCACGCTCTGCAACATCTCCCTCATCAGGGTCTGCGCGCGCCGCCGGACATCTTCGTTGAAGGTCCTCATAGTCCCTTCCATCTTCACCTCGTCGGCGATGATGTTGTTGCGGCGGCCCCCCTGAATCTGGCCGATGGTGATGACCAAAGCCTCCTGCGGGTCTATGCGCCGGCTGTGTATGGTCTGAAGTGCCATCACGCATTCCGCTGCGACGACAATCGCGTCCACGCCCGTATGCGGCTGTGCCCCGTGAGAGCTTTTCCCGCGAATAGTAATGAAGATGTGGTCCGAGGAAGCCATCGCTGGCCCGATGTGATAACCGATCTGCCCAGCCTCTATGCTCGGCAAGGTGTGGAGCCCGAAGATGGCCGAGGGGCGCGGGTTCTCCATCGCTCCCTCTTTAATCATCAGCTTCGCGCCGCCCTCTTCGCCCGCGGGCGGTCCCTCTTCCGCTGGCTGGAAGATGAATTTGATGGTGCCGGAAATCTCGCCTCGCATCTTGCTCAGGACTTCCGCCACGCCCAGTTCCACGGTCGTGTGCGCGTCGTGACCGCAGGCGTGCTTTACGCCCGGAACCTGCGACTTGTACGGCACGTCGTTCACTTCCTGTATGGGCAGCGCGTCCATGTCCGCGCGCACGGCGACCACCGCGCCGGGCTTTGCACCTTTGAGCAGTGCGGTCACGCCATGTTTGCCCACTCCCGTCTTGACCTCTTCGAGGCCGAGCGCACGCAGGCGCTCCGCCACGATGCGCGAAGTCCTCTCTTCGCGGTTGGAGAGTTCCGGGTGCATGTGGAAATCCCTGCGTTGCGCTATGAGCTGCGCGCGCAAACTCTCCGCCGCCTGCGCGATTCTTTGGTCGCGCCCGGTGTCAACGAGGCTGCGCTTTCCAGCAGACGTCGGCCACGGCGTCATTGAAGCCGTGAGCGTGAGCAGCATAAAGGCCGCAAATGTCGGAGCGAGCCTTCGTTTCATTAAAAGCCTCCGGGTAACTGATTCGGAAGCGAAGAAGAGATCTTCTTCGCGCCCGTATATTTATTGTCAGGACCTCTTGAATTCGGTTGGACTCTCTAGGGCGAGGTTATGCGTTTGCGCACGGCAAGTCAATAAAGTTGCGATGCCGGACGCTTTCCCAAGCCGCTTTTCATAGGGAGCGAATCATCTTCAAACAATCATTTTGAATTGCCGGTTAAGCTAAAATTTTTTCGTACCAAACAGGTACGCGGCCACTTCAAAGAGGTCTTCTGAGGGCTCTCATCTTGAATGATTCAGGTGTGAAGTTCTGCAATTGACGGGGGTTACGCTCGGCCTGATTAAGTACATATAAAATCAATACTTTAGCGGACTTTTTTAGTGCGTGCGAAGCAACCGGCAGAGGCATTTCTCCATCTTAGTCCCGGTTTCGATTTGTAGCTCTTTGTCAATCGAATCCGCCATGCGTAGCCCCCAAAAACTGCGCTTGTCCACAAACGAGTGCAGCTTCGGATGACTTGAGAAGGTCATCGCTCACATGGAGAACGGATAATAGATGAACCTGACCCGATTTGTTCCCCACTTTCGCTCTTTTAAATTTGCGCCAGTTGCTTTAATTTCACTTTTCCTTTTCACCAACTTAACCGGACTCGTCTTTAATCGCGTTTACGCGCCGGCCGTTCAGGCGGGCGAAGCAGTGCCGCGCACTGAGGCCCCGGCGACCGAGGTTGAATCGGACTACATTCCCGCGGACGTGCCTTCTTCCGGCGACCGCGAGCTCGACCTGATTATCTTTCGCGCGGGCGAGCGCAACGGAGTTGACCCGCGGTTCCTTCACGCCGTCATCTGGCAGGAATCGAAATACAAAGTTCGCGCACGCTCCTACGTCGGCGCGCAAGGGTTGATGCAGTTGATGCCGGCGACGGCCAAGCGTTTCGGCTGCATGGACGCGCACGACCCCGCCGCCAACATCGAGGCGGGCACTAAGTACCTGCGCTTTCTGCTCAAGCGCTTCAACGGCAACGTCTCGCTGGCCTTGGCCGGTTACAACGCCGGCGAAGGCGCGGTCGATAAGTACAACGGCGTTCCGCCCTACAACGAGACGCAGAATTACGTTCGCATCATCACGGGGCGCTACGGCAAGACGTACCACCCGCTGCTGACGCCCGAAGAGGCGCGCGTCCAGTTTCGCCTGACGCGCGAGGTCGCACAGCTCGAGCAGTAATCAGTAAGCTTCATCTTCCGTTCATCAGCGCCGCGCGCCAGACAGTTGCTTCTCTTTGCAACTTGGCGCGCGGTTCGCTATTATCCGCCCTTGCCAAATTGCGACGTGTGGCGTTTGCAGCCTGCCTTCTCCCTCGCTCCGGCGCGTTACGCTAATCTTGAACACGTCTGAGTTTTCCTGATGTCGTCTCTGAACATGTCCACCGCAGCCGAATCGCTCTCGCTCGAACGCAAAATTAAGATGCACGAGGCGCGCGAGGCCATCATCGACCGCCTGGCGCTGGAACTTCCGGCGAGCATTGACCTGGACAGGTTCCTGCGCGCGGTAGTCCTGGAGCTTGGGCGGATGATGAACGCGGACCGCTGCGACGTGATTCAGCTCGCCTCGGAGACAGAGCTTCGCATCAGCCACGAGTGGCGCGCCTCTGACGATGTTCCGTCGTCCGAGGGCATAGCCATCCCGCTCGATCTCAGACAGCTCTCCGAGCACGTTGACCTGACGAAGCCGATTCGCCTGGACGACACCTCCGCCCCAGGGCTCGACCAGAAGGTGCGTTTTCTGGCGGCTTCATTGGGAACGCGCTCGCTGCTGGTCGTGCCGATCATTCTGGGGGGCGACGTGCTCGGCTTGCTTGGCCTACACAACACGCGAGCCCCGCGCACTTGGCTCGACGACGAAGTCACCTTCCTGCAATCCATCGCGCGGCACATCGCAGTCGGCTACCAGTACACCCGGCTCTTCACGGGCAAGCAGCGCGAGGCGGAGACGACCGAAGCGCTGCTCGAAATCGCTAACGCCCTGAACGCGCGCTCGGACTTCGGCGAAGTGACGCAGTTAGTTCTGGAGCGTGCCATCGCGCTCGTCGGCGCGGACTACGGCGCGCTCGGCGTGCTGGACCCGGCGGGTGGTCGCATCAGTCTTGCCGCTTTCAAGGCCGCGCCCCACGCCGCGATTGATTCCGTGCAGGGGCTGATTGACGCGCACGGCCAGTCTATAGACATCACGGCCTACCCGGCGATGATGGAGGTGCTGGCACAGGGGAAGACCTTGCGCCTGCTCGATTCGGACCTGCCTTTCCCGATTCGCCTGGTCTTTAACGCCACCCTGGGCGGGCGCGCGGCGCTCGTCGCCCCTGTTCGCATCGGCGGGCAGACTTTCGGCCTGCTCGGCCTGGTCTGGAGCGGCGCGCGCGAAGGCTTTGAAGATCACGAGGTCTCGCTCGTCGAAGGCATCGCGGACCAGATCGGGACGGCATTAGAGCGCGACCAGTTGTCTGCGGAAGTGATGCGGCTGCGCAGCGCCCTGCACGAGCGGCACGCGGAAGACCGCATCATCGGCCAGGCCCCGGCCATACGGCGCGCCATCGAACTTGCCTTGAACGTCGCAGACACGCAGACGAGCGTGCTCATACAGGGCGAGTCCGGCACGGGCAAAGAACTGCTCGCCAACCTGATTCATTACAATTCGGGCCGGGAGGACAAGCCATATATCAAGCTCAACTGCGGGGCGATTCCCGAAACGCTGCTCGAAAGTGAACTCTTCGGTCACGAAAAAGGCGCTTTCACGGACGCTAGGGCGCGACGCCAGGGGCGTTTCGAGGAGGCCAACGGCGGGACGCTCTTCCTGGACGAAATCGGGGAGATGAGTCTCTCGGCGCAGGTGCGCCTGCTGCGCGTCTTGCAGGACGGCGAGTTCACGCGCGTTGGCGGCAGTGAAGTCGTCAAGACGGACGTGCGCGTCATCGCCGCTTCAAACGTTGACCTTGAGCGAGCGGTTGAATTCGGCACCTTCCGCCGCGACCTCTTCTACCGCCTCTCGGTCTTCCCGATTCGCCTTCCGCCTTTGCGCGAGCGCCCCGAAGACATTCACCCGCTCGTCATACACTTTCTCGAACACTACAAACAGAAGACCGGGCGCTTCATCTCCGGCATCTCGAAGGACGCGCTCTCGGCGCTCGTAGAGTACGAGTGGCCTGGCAATGTGCGCGAGCTTGAGAACGCTGTCGAGCGCGCCGTCATCATCGCCTCCGGGCGCAGCATTGAGCTGGACGACTTGCCGGAAGCTCTGGCCAGGCGCGTCCGTGACGAGCGCGCGCAGGTCCGCCGCGAGCGCATCGAGGCGGCCAACGAGGGGCGCGCTATCCAACTGGAGATTAACGTCCCCTCGACGATTGACGAGATCGAGCGAAGGGCTATAGAGGCCACGCTCGACTACACCGGCAACGACAAGACCCGCGCCGCCCGCGCCCTCGGCATCGGCCGCAAGACCCTCTACAGAAAACTCCAGCAATATCAGAAAGGAGTGATAAGTGATGAGTAACGAGATACTGGATGTCAGATGTTAGATGCTGGTAAAAGCTCTTACCAGCATCCAGCATCTAGCATCCAGCATCTGCTTTACTCATCACTTCTTCCCCTGTTTTCCGTTCTTGTGATATATTCTGAGCACTGTAATTTCTCTCGCTATTAAAACGTTCGTCGAGGCGATGTGGCTTCGATTAGGAGAAAGGAATCTCTCATGGAAAACGAAGACAGGAGCGGGGGGTCTGACGTTTCGACCCGTCTCACTTATCTACTCATCGGCGGCGGCATCGGCGCGATTCTGGCCCTGTTGTTCGCCCCGAAAGCAGGCTCGGAGCTGCGCGGCGACATCGCCGACGTGACGCGCAAGGGCATAGACAAGTCGCGCGAGGGTGCCAGGTACATCGGCGACAAGGCCGGGTCCTATTACGAGGCAGCGCGCGAGAAGGCCGGCGACTGGGTCGGGTCCGCGCGCGACACGGCTTCACAAAAGCGCGGGCAGTTCTCCGCAGCCGTCGAAGCAGGCCGTCAGGCCTACAACGAGGAGAAGCGCAAAACCGAGCTCTCCGGCGCGTCCGAGGCCAAGCCGACTTATCCTCCGCAAGGAGACTTGAGCTAATTTTCAATTTTTGATTTGCGATTTTAGATTGGATAAGGACAAAAGCTTTAATTAAATAAATCTTAAGTCCGCTTCCAATCGCAAATCAAAAATCTAAAATCAAAAATTCCTATGCTTGCCCTGCAAATGAATTTGAACGATCCGATGTTCTGGGTGATGGTGGTCATCGCCGTCTCGTTCTTCGGCATCATGATCGCGATGTTCGTCATCGCCGCGCGCGTCGGCCGCGCCGTCAAGACGGTCGGGAGGTTCGAGGAGCGCCTTGAGCCGATCCTCAAAAAGGTCACGGAGCTGAGCGAGCAGGGCAAGCAGATTGCCGTTCAGGGCAAGGAGATCGCCGAGCAGATCACCGCCATGTCCGGCCACCTCTCGACGGCCACGCTCCACTTCTCCGAATCGGTCGGGATCATTAAGGAAGAGGTGCGCGAGTTGAAGTTGCTGGTCGGCGACACGGCCGAGACGGCGCGCGACAAGGTGGCGCTCGTCAGCAGCACCATAGACAAGACGCACCAGCAGGTGACGACGACCACCACCTTCATACGCAACAAGGTGATTCAGCCGGCGCGCGAGCTGGCGGCGATTATGGCGGGCTTCCGCCGTGGCCTCGAAGTCCTCGTTGCGCCCGCGCCGAAGCCCGTCAACCAAACCTACGGAGAAGATGAGATGTTCATAGGTTAGAAGACCTGCGGTCATCCGGAAGCCTTCCGAAGAAAGGCCCGAGCCCATCGCCTCCGTTCAAGAGAGGCAAAAGGGTTCGGGCCTTTTGATATTCGGCTGATACTGCACGGTGTAGGCGCGAGCCCTTTAGCTTTGGCGCGCGCCAGCTTCTGCTGTTAGTATTGCCATTCTCGAAAGAGCGCGCGGCTGTGCCCTATGCTCGAACGGCCGCGCCCGCTCAAGGTGAAAGTGAAGCTTATGTCTACAGAAACACCCCTCGACTTGAAGAAGACAGTCAACCTGCCGAAGACCGCGTTCGCGCAGAAGGCCAATCTGGCACAGAGCGAACCCGCCCGCCTCAAGAAGTGGACGGAGATGGGCCTCTACGAGTTGATCCAGCGCTCGCGCGCCGGGCGCGAAAAATTCGTCCTGCACGACGGGCCGCCTTACGCCAACGCGGACATTCATCTTGGCACCGCGCTCAACAAAATTCTCAAGGACCTCGTCGTCAAATCGCGCACGATGATGGGTTACGACGCGCCTTACGTCCCAGGCTACGACTGCCACGGCCTCCCCATCGAGCAGCACGTCGAAAGAGACCTCAATAAGAAGAACAAGAATAAGGCAGACCTCTCGCCCGTCAGCTTCCGGCGCGTCTGCCGCGAGCACGCGGCGAAGTCCCTGAAGTCGCAGACGCGCGATTTCCAACGCTTGGGCATCCTCGGCGAGTGGGATAATCCCTATCTCACCATGTCGAACACTTACGAGGCCGAGACCGCGCGTCTCTTCGGGCGCTTCATCGAGCGCGGTTACGTTTACAAGGGCGCGCGCCCCGTCTACTGGTGCATACACGACCAGACCGCCCTGGCCGAGGCAGAGGTGGAGTACCGCCAGCACAAGAGCCCCTCTGTCTACGTCAAGTTCCCGCTGGCGAGCGACCCCGCCAGGATTGATGAGGCTCTGGCCGGGCGCAAGGTCTTCTTTCTCATCTGGACGACGACCCCCTGGACGCTGCCCGCGAACCTGGGAATCGCCGTCCACCCGGATTTCGAGTACGCGGCCGTCGAGAACAATGATGAGGTCTACGTCGTCGCGAGCGAATTAATCGGTGCGGTCAGCAGTAAATGCGGCATAGGCGAAAGAGACGCCAACGGCGACCGCATAGCCCCGACCGTGCTGGCACGGTTTCCCGGCTCAAAGCTGGACCGCCTGGAGTGTCGTCACGCGTGGCTTGACCGGCCAAGCCTCGTCATGGTCGGAGAGCACGTCACGCTCGGCGGTGAGGCGGACGCAGAGACTGAACTGGACGTCAAAGAGGCTCGCGACAAATCTGCGACCGGGAAGGCTGGCACAGGATTAGTGCACACCGCGCCGGGCCACGGCCACGACGACTTCGTGATAGGCAAGCGCTACGGGCTGGAGATTTATTGCCCGGTGGATAACGCCGGGCGCTTCACGGCGGAAGTCGAGCACTTCGCGGGCGAGAAAGTCTTTGAGGCGAATCCGAAGATCGTGGAGTTCATGAATGAGCGCGGGGTGCTGCTATTCGCAGAGGATTACGAGCATCGCTACCCGCACTGCTGGCGCTGCAAGCGCCCGGTCATCTTCCGCGCCACGCCGCAGTGGTTCATCTCCATGGACGCGAGCGGCTCGCATCCTGTTGTCGAAAAGGACGAGGACGGGCGCGACCGCTCGAACTTCACTGAGAACTTCGAGGAGGGTGAGTCAGCAGCCAGTGACTCTCTGCGCGCGGGCTCGCTGCGCGAGATCGAAAATGTCGAGTGGATTCCTGCTTGGGGCGAGGACCGCATGCGCAACATGCTCAAAGGCCGTCCAGACTGGTGCGTCTCGCGCCAGAGGGTCTGGGGCGTCCCCATCCCCGTCTTTTACTGCAAAGGATGCGAAGAGGCCGTGGCCGACCCCGCGGTGGTTAATCACGTCGCGGACATTTTCGAGAAAGAGTCTGCGGACGCCTGGTACGCGCGCGAGGCCGTTGACCTGCTGCCCGAAGGTTTCAAATGCCCGAAGTGCGGAGGCGCGGAGTGGACGAAAGAGACTGATATTCTGGACGTCTGGTTCGACAGCGGTTCGTCCTCCGTCGCCGTGATGGAGCGGCGCGATAATTTGCGCTGGCCCGCGGACGTGTATCTCGAAGGCGGCGACCAGTACCGCGGCTGGTTCAACTCCAGCCTGATGGTCGGGCTCGCCGCGCACGACCGCGCGCCCTACAAGGCTGTCATCACGCACGGCTGGGTGATTAACGTTCAGGGACAGAAGATGTCCAAGTCCGAGGGCACGGGCATCTCCCCGAATGAGGTGGTCAAGGACTCGGGCGCGGAAATCCTGCGCCTGTGGGTGGCCTCTTCGGACTACCAGGAGGACGTGCGCTGCTCGGACGAAATCCTGCAACGCGCGTCGGACACTTACCGCAAGCTGCGCAACACGGCGCGCTTCGCGCTCGGCAACCTGGACGGCTTCGACCCGGCGCGTGACAGCGTTTCTGAAGAAGAGATGCTGGAGATAGATCGCTGGGCGCTCTCGGAACTGGATGCCGTGGCCGAGAAGGTGCGCAAGGGCTACGAAGCTTACGAGTTTCACACGGTCTATCATGCGCTATACAATTTTGCGACCGTGACGCTCTCGGCGCGCTACTTCGACATCATCAAGGACCGCCTCTACACGGCTGCGCCGAGGAGCCGTGCGAGGCGTTCGGCGCAGACCGCGCTCTACAGAATCGCGGACGCACTGGCGCGCATGCTCGCTCCCATACTCGTCTTCACGGCGGACGAAATCTGGGAGAATTTACCCGCGACGAATAGTGTTGAGGCGCGCTCGGCGTCAGTTCACCTGGCAGAGTTCCCGCGAGCGCGTGCGGAACGTGATGCCGAGCTAGCAGAGCGCTGGGCCGGACTATTTCAGGTTCGTGATACGGTCTTGCAGGTGCTTGAACGCGAGCGCGCCAACAAGGTCATCGGCAGCTCGCTCGAAGCGCGCGTGAATATTTCCGCCGGTGGGGCGACTTATGATTTGCTTGAGCGCTATCGGGATCAGCTTCGCTACATCTTCATCGTCTCGCAGGTCAACGTGCAGCAAGCTGCGCAGCCCGGCGGCGCGGATAATTCCGGCGTGGAAGTGAGCGTGGAAGTTGCCGAGGGTGAGAAGTGCGAGCGTTGCTGGAACTATTCCACGCGCGTCGGCGAATCCGCGCGCTATCCGACCGCGTGCGAGCGTTGCGCGGAGGCGCTGACGGAGATTGAGAGGGAGGAGGCCAGGTGACGACGAAACGGCGCATCGCCTGGCGCGTGGCCTACCTGGTCGCGGCCTTCGGCATCTTCCTGATGGATCAGGCGACGAAGGCCTGGGCCCTCAAGTCTCTGCGCGGGGGCCAGTCCGTCACACTCATCAACGGGGTGCTCGACCTGGTCTACGCGGAGAACCCCGGCATCGCCTTCGGGCAGTTGCAGGAGGGCGGCTCCTTCGGGCGCTGGTTCCTAGTCGTCCTGGCGATTGCGGCCGGTATCGCCGTGCTCGTCTACTTCTTCCGCACCACGCGCACAGATGACCGCATGCTCGGCGCGTGCGCGCTCCTGCTGGCGGGCATCGTCGGCAATCTGACTGACCGCGCGCGTCTAGGCCACGTGATAGATTTCATCCTGCTCCACTACAAGACCTATCACTGGCCCGTCTTCAACGTCGCCGACATGAGCATCTGCGCGGGCGCGTTCCTGCTCATCTACGACATCTTCGCCACCAGTAGGCAAGAGAGGCGGAAAAAGACCGCAGTCGTAGCCGACGCGAAATCCGAGGCTGGCACAAACTAATGCTAACAGTCATTCCCCTTCTGACTCCTGACTTCTGAATTCTGTAGTTGAATATGTTTCCTGAGATATTCCGCATCGGCAATTTCCCCATCAACACTTACGGCGTGTTGCTGGCGCTGGCGTTTCTCTCGGCGCTCCTGATCGCGGCCAAGTTGGCCGCGCGCGATGGCTTGCCGCGCGAGCGCGTTTATGATTTGGGCCTATGGATGCTGCTGGCGGCGATTGTCGGCTCGAAAGTTCTGATGCTCTTTACGGAGCCGGGCTATCGAGAGAACCCGCTGC
>DATEMM010000020.1:0-7760 GCA_035275605.1 Pyrinomonadaceae bacterium | reverse complement strand
CAGGGCGCGCCTTCGGACGTGAACAGGGCGCGCGCCAGCATCTTCTCCTCCTCCTTGAGCGGCTCCAAGGGTTCCTTGATGTACGGCTCCTGCTGTGACGAAACGGCCATGAAGAAGCGCACCAGGAGTCTCAGCTCGTTTGGCGAGAAGTTGAAGGTGGGCATACGCGCGCGCAGGTACGAGCGCACGCCGTTGCGGTCGGCTCCGGGTTGAGCATGGAACTGCTCGGACATGACTACAGCATCGCTCGCACCGCTGCCGTTCCCGCCATTGCCTCCGCCGCCAGTTGCCTGGGCTGCGGGCTGGCTGCCGTTTTGATTGCCGCTCGCGGGTGACGGCGCAGGCTTCGCCGCCTGGTTGTCTATGTTCGCGCCGCTCGTCGCGGTGACGCCGACGGCCTTGTCGCTGCGGCCAGGCTCAGCCTTACCCTTTTCATCCGTGAGCGACGGGTCGTGCAGGAATCTGAGGAGCCAGTTGGGGTCAACGCGCGCGCCCTCGCTCGTCAGGTTCGGCGGCAGTTGATCCTTCCAGTCCGGGTTCTGGTAAAGCGGCAGGTCCATCAGGATCGAGCGCTGGCCGACCTGAATGCTGTGACAGCCCATGCAGTTATATTTCTTGACGACCCACCAGCCGTCCTGCACGGCCTTGCGCTGGTCGTCCGGCCTGAAGAAGAGCGACGGGGGCACGTTTGCGCCCTCTGTGCCGACGCTCCCCATTAGGAAAGTGGTCAGCGCTGTCTTCCACTCGGGCGTCAGGTAAGGCTCCGGCATGCGCAGGCGATCCTGCGGCTCCTTCTCCTTGCCCGCGTCGTAAATCCACGGCGATTCCAGCTTGTGCTCAAAGAAGCCCTTGTGGTTGTACCACTCTTCGGTCTCCTTGCCTGTCTCCGGGTCAATCCCCTTCTCCGCCTTCTGCGTCATGAGCGCGAAGTCCAGACGCTCTATGGGGGTCGAGCCCTCCGTGGTCAAGTCCTTGCCGATGCGCTGCTCGTCCTCGAAGCCGCGTATCTCGTGGCACCCGGCGCAGCCGAACTGCTTGATCTTTTCGCGCCCCTTCTCCTTCAACGCTGGGTCGTCCATGTAGGACGAGGCCGCCGCATCGCGGTAAGAGCTTCCGCCCTGCGTGAGCGAGAAGAGGTAGCTGGCGATGTCGCGCGCCTCGTCCGTCGTCAGACGGAAGTTTGGCATCACGGTCATGTTCTGCACCTGTAGCTCCGCGCCGTCGTTCGGGCACTTGGAGAACTGCTCGGTGTCGAAGAGATAGGCCAGGTCCTTCTTCTGATAGTCTTCACGCGTCAGATCACGCTTCTCTTTCGGGCAATAGGGAGCCCAGCGCTGGCGTGGGTTGTAAATCCAACGGACGATGTAATCGAAATTGGCCTTTTCGCCGACGCGCTGTAGGTTGGCGGCGAAGTTCCCGCCGACAGCCGAATCGGCGTCGCCTATGGAGTGGCAGGCCATGCAGCCGACGGTCTCGAAAAGCTGCTTGCCGTTTGCCGCGTTGCCCTTCGCGCGGTCCTGACCCGGCATGCGCCCGTCGTAGCTCTCCTGCCAGAGGTAAGCGGCGATGGCCTTGCGGTCGTCGTCCGCGCCGGAGTCGTGAGCCTTCTCCGAATTTAAACGCCAGAAGGTCGGCATCTTCGTCCCAGGGCGGAACCCCTGCGGGTCCTTGAGCCATTCGGGAATCCATTCTTTGACGAGCTTCAGGCGCACGTCCTTGAGGTTCGGCCCGACCTTCTTCTGATCCTGCATCAGGTAGCGCGCCTGTATGTTGAGCTGGTCAATCTCGGCGGCGAGCAGGCTGTTGGTTACGGTGAGCGACTGCGCGCGCGCTGCTAAGGTCTGCGCCTCTGACTCTTCGGCGTTGCTGATTCCTTCACGGGCCTGGCGCGATTCGCGCTCGTTGGCCTTGATGTTCTCCTCCAGTTGAAGAATCTGCTGGCGCGTGTTGGCGAGCGCGTCCGTCTCGCGGTCGAAGCCCTCGGAGCGGTGGCAGCCTACACAGCCGCGATTCTGGAAAAGGTCTTTGCCAAGTGTCAGGCCGGGAGCGCCCTGGAGCACGCGGTCCGAGGTGTGGCACTGCTGGCAGCCCGCTTCCATGTTCTCTTTCTCGTAGAGCGGGTGGAGCCAGAAGCGGTTGCGTCCGTGCCCCTTCTCGACGCTGGTGGTCGCGCGCCCGTTGCCGCCATGGCAACTGGCACAGCCGAAGCGGTCCGGGTTGTGAATCGTCAGCAACTCCTTGTTCGGGTGGCTGACGAAAGCCCTGGCCCACATATCGTCCTTCGCGACGGGCTTGCCGGGGCCGGCGGCCGAGAGATTGATGGGTTTCAGTTCGAGCGGCTCGCGCACGCCTAGGTGGCAGGTTTCGCAGCGGTCAACGATGTTCGAGGAGGTGACGTTAATCTGCTTGAGGCTGTAATCGAAGTTGTCGTTCTTGCGGATGAGCGAGTCTATCTGGCTCGGCGTCAGGCCGATCATGTGGTCTTTCAGGTACTCGTCCCGCTTCTTGGCAAGCTCGGTCGGCTCCTTAATCAGCTCGCCGTTCTCCGAAAGCAGCTTCGCCTTCTCCGCCTTCAAATCGTTGTAGATTTTCTCAAGCTCCGTGTAGCTGTAGTCCGACTTCTTGGTCTTGCCCGCGCCGTCCGGCATGTAAACGGTAATCCGCTCGTCTTTCTTCTGTTTCGCCTTCTGTCGCAGCTTTTCTTTGTTGGAGTCCTTGGCGGTCTCTATCTGGTAATTGATGACGGTGATCTGGCCGCGCGCGTTCTGGAAGGGGTCCGTGACAGCGGCGATCTTTTCGTCAACGACGCGAATCTGCTCTTTGATCTCTTTCTTGCGAGGCTCGACCTGCTCGTCAGCGGCCTTGGCCTCCTCGGCGAGAGTCTGGTACTCGGCGCTCTCTTTGACCTCCCTTTCAGTCTGGCCCGCCTGATTCTTGATGCTCCGCAGATAACGGTTGTAGCGCTGGACGAACTCCTGCTGCGCCCCCTTCCAAGGGCGCTGACCATAAGCCTCATCGTAGAGAGCCCAGGCCAGCGTGCCGATGAGGATCAGGGTGGAAATGAGCATCGCGCCGCTCGTGGAGCGGCTCACGATAGGGTCGCGCTCGGGCGGTTCCGCTTCCTTTTTGACTATCGCACCGGACTCAGGAGTGTCAGCCACCTTGTCTCGCTCCTCCGCTTCTCGTCTTGAGCTTCAGATGTTAAACCAGGGAGTCACCCAGACATACTTGATGTGAATCGGAAGCAGGCGCAAAATCAGCTTCACGGGCAGCGCCAGAAGCACCGTGATGGCGAAAAATTGAAAAGTCAGGTATTGCAGCAAACTGGTCCGCGCCAGGATTTTCTTATCCAGCTCGGTGCGCGTCATCAGCCAGTGGAAGAACATTCCTCCCAGAACGTAAAAGAGCGTGACGACGAACCCGCCAAAGAAGAATTTGACCCAGGTGTTTGAGATTCCCAGATACTCGTGCAGGTCTACGTTACGGTCGTAGACCACTGCGTTGTGGTCCCAGGTCTGACCGGGCCAGAACCAAATCCAGCCGGGGCCGCGTATGAACGTCCCGATGATAATCAGGATGATCCACATGAAGAAGCCCCAGAGGAACATGCCAACGGCGAAGCGCCGCTGCTTCCAGGTGTAGTAGCCGTTGCCAAGCGGGCTCGCATCCACGTAAGGGAAGACCATCAGGCCGACGATGAGGAGGCCCGGCATCAACACGCCCGCGATCCACGGGTCGAAGTAGACGAGCATCTCCTGCAAGCCCAGGAAGTACCAGGGCGCTTTCGACGGGTTCATCGTCAGGTTCGGGTTCGCAGGCTCTTCCAGCGGCGCGTTGAGCGTGATAGACCAGACGAAGAGAATGATGGTGACGATCAGGGTGGCCAGGAACTCGACGCGGACCAGATAGGGCCAGACGTGAATCTCGCGCGCCCAGCCCGGACGCCACGGCTGCGTCTTGCGGTGATGCGTCTTCGCCAGTTGCTTGTCGCTCTCCAGCCGCTCGACTAATTGATCGTTGTCGCGCGCCTGCTTAACCCCGAGCCAGGTGAAGAAGGCGACCAGCGGAATCAGGGCCACGATGGGGACGTTGTCCGGGGCCGAGGCGATGACCCAGAGCTGGTGCCAGTCTTCGACGACAAAGAAGATATAGAGGACAAGCAGGAGCAAGAGCGCCAGCAGCACTATCCTGCCGGTGGTGAGCTTGAAGCCGCCTTTCCCCAATTTGAGTGTTTCTGCCGAGCTTGCCATAAACTTTCGCCCTCTTTAACCAGCCACAACGCTCTTCTTCTTCACAGCCTTCATCTCTGATTCAAGCATCACGGGCGCGGGGCCTGAGATTCCACCGTCCTTACGTATGCGCCAGAAGTGGACGGCCATGAAGATCGAGACGACGAGCGGGATGCCTATACAATGCCAGATATAGGAGCGCAGCAAAGCGTTCGCGTCCACGATTGAGCCGCCAAGCAGCCCGAAGCGCACGTCGTTGAATGGCGTCATGCCAAGTTGCGGGCCAAACGGCCCCTCGCTCCCCAGCATGGGCGTGGCCCTAGCCATGTTCGTTCCCACCGTGACGGCCCAGAAGCCGAGCTGGTCGTCCGGCAGCAGGTAGCCTGTGAACGAGAGCAGCATCGTCAAAACCAGCAGCACAATGCCGACGCACCAGTTGAATTCGCGCGGGCGCTTGTAGGAGCCCGTCAGGACGACGCGGAACATGTGCAGCCACGTCGTGATAATCATCAGGTGCGCCGCCCAGCGGTGCATGTTACGAAGCAGCTTGCCAAACGGAACGTCGTGCTCCAGGTAGAGGATGTCCTGAAACGCCTGTCCCTTCGACGGGTGGTAGTAGAACATCAGGAGCACGCCCGTGAAGGTCAGAACGATGAAGAGATAGAAGGTGATGCCGCCCATGCCCCAGGTGAAGCCGTAGCGCGTGGCGTCGCGGTTGACCTTCGCCGGGTGCAGGTGCAGGAAGACGTTCGAGAGGATCGCCAGGCTGCGGTTGCGCGGGTCCGAGCGGTCGTGCGAGACACGGAAGATGGATTTCCAGAGCTGCGTCTGCTGTGGGTCCTTGAGCGCCTTGGCCTCATCGACGGCCTGCTCCTTGACCTCGCGCGCCTTCTCAAGGATTCCGGCCTTGCGCTCCTCGCCCGTCGTGAGCTGCTTGGTCTCCTCCGGCTTTGGTTTTTCAGGCTCCATCAAGGCCCTCCGAATTTCGGATTGTGGATTGCGGATTGCGGATTGAACAAGACAAGTCCATAGGTTTTATTAATCCGCAATCCGAAATCCCAAATCCGCAATCTCCTACAGCGGTATGTACGCGCCGTCGTCGTTAAAATGGTTGTCGCCGCCCTTCTCCCACCTGTAGAGCTTGCCCGTGTCAACGACGATCTGCCCTTCGGCGTCCTTCTCGACGTAGGCGCGGTCCATCGGGCGCGGGGCGGGACCCTCGAAATTCACGCCCTCGCTGTCGTAGCCGCTGCCGTGGCACGGGCACTTGAACTTGTTTTCGGAAGCCTTCCAGTCGGGCGTGCACCCTAGATGCGTGCAGCGCGCGAAGATGACGAAGAGGCGGTCCGGGGTCTTGTCCACCCAGATGCGGTACTGCTGCTGCCAGCGGTCGCTGACGCCTATGTTGTAGTCGTCCGGAAAGCCTATGCGAAAGCGCGTGGCGGGCTCGAAGATGCTGCGCGGCAGGAAGAAGCGGACGAACATCAGGAAGCAGGTAGTCAGAAAGCCCGCGACCGCCGCCCAGACGATGCGGCGTCTCATCTTGTTGACCGGGGGGTCTGGCTTCATTTCCGCCGTAGCGCCGGTCGCTCGCGCGGCCACAGGCGTGGCCAGACCTTTGGCGACTGTCGGAGTGGGCGTCGAAGAGGCGCGGGCCGCGCCCTCGCTGACGCGCTCGGCGGGCGTCGTCCCGGCAGGAATTTCCCTGGCGTCGGGAGTGTCGGGAGCGCCCGCCTGAGAATCAGGATTTGGTTTGCTATCCACGCCGCAGACCTCCATCTGCTTTACGGGCTACAAGTCTAATCACCTGAATCATCGGATGATAGACTGCTACCGTGAAGTTCGGACGCAGATTATACGAACGCCCTGACAGGAACTGGATGACCTGCGACCGGACTCAGGAAGCTAAGCGTTATCATGAAGAGCGCCGCGCCAGATGAATATATAATTGGCTCGGTGGGCTATTTATACTATTTTCACATTTCTGTGGCAAGTTTAAAATATGAATAGATTTCGGGGCGCGGGAGGTGGAATTAAGTCGGGGAAGGCTGAGAACTGTGCCGGTTTTGTGGCCGCGCGGGAAAGCGAACTCCCGCTTTTGGCTTCTGTATGAGGACGAAAGCGCACGTTATTCTCTACACGAGACCTGGCTGCCACCTCTGCGAGGAGGCGCGGGCGGCCATGCTCGCGGCAAACTGCGGCGACCTGTACACGCTCGAAGAGGTCAACATAGACACTGACCCGGCCCTGAAGGAACTCTACGGCTGGGAAATCCCAGTCATCACCATCAACGGCGTCAAGGCCTTCAAGTACCGCCTGACCCCGGACGAGTTCAAACGCAAGCTCCTGCGGCTGATGAAGAATTAACTGCGGATGAGCGCAGGCACCCGCCAGCACCTGCGTCCATCTGCGATTCCTCACGGTTGGCCGAACCTGGACCTGTACTCGGACGAGTTGATGAAGCCGTTAATCATCCCGCGATAATCCCCGCCCGTCTCGTTCATGATGCGAATCCACTCCAGGTAGAGGATGTCCGGGTCGCGCCTCAGGTAGCCGAAGTACTGCATGACGACGAACGCCTGGTTGTAGTACTTCTGAAAGACCTCTACGCTTTCGGCCACGGCTCTTAAGACCTGCGCCCGTGTCTTTCTGCCGGCCGTGAGGTCCGCAATTAACGTTTCCCTGTCGGCCAGCACCACGCCCGCAGCCATCTCCAGCGCGCCGACAAATGAACGCGGGTCCGTGATGGAGTCGTACCTGTCCTTAAACTCCTGCCGTGCCATGAAGGCGTCTATGAAAGCGACCTTGCTGGCCTCCTCCTCCTGCGGGCTCTGGAAGCCGCTGACGCGCGCCATGTCGGGCATGAACTCCGCATAGCGCGGGACGCGCCCGTAGCTTGCAGAGTAGAAGCGGTAGACGAAATAGCCTCGCTGCTGGAATTCGAGCGAGCGGAAGAAGGCCGAGGAGACCTCTATCCGGTCGCAGAAATTATTATTCACGTCGCGGCCAGAAGGCGGGCAGTTGTTGAGGATGTCCTGCCAAGCCTGGAAGCCGTTAGGCTCAGGCTCGCGGTTGAGAAAATCGTGATAGTGCTGGCGGACGAAGACCGATGCCTGGTTGATAGGATTCCCCGAAGGCGCGGAATCGTTGTCATGTATCGTCACGACAGACGTCCCCTGCACGCCAAGCACGCCGCCCTGCACGTTACTGAGCAGAAGATTCACCGTCTCGTTACCTTCTACGAAAGAGTCTTCCGCGAGCAGCAGCGTCAAAGTCTTACTAGACTCGCCGCTTGCGAAACGCAGCGTGCCGACGAGGGTTGTGTAATCCGTGCGCTCAGAAGCCGTCCCGCCGTTCGCTAAGTAATCGACGGTCATCTCGCCGCTCGCCCCCCCGGCGCGTGTGACCGTTATGCTGAGGCTTCCCGTTCCCTCCAACACGTGATAGTCCGGGGCGCTGAATTGAAGCGTCTGCGGCTGCGCCGTAAAGCTCGCGGTGTAGGTGGTGTTAGTCGCAGGAGTAGAGATGCCG
>DATEMM010000019.1:0-2357 GCA_035275605.1 Pyrinomonadaceae bacterium | reverse complement strand
CCGAGTTGTTCCAGGGTGTAGGCGCGCATGAAGGTGACTTCCGCCTGGTTGGTGCCGCCGGAGGTGTTCGCCCCGCCCAGATTCGACTCCGCGCGCAGCGCCTCGAAGTCCGCCAAGGCCGCGCCCCAAGCGCCCTGTGAGAGGTGTATGCGCGCCTGCGAAAAGAGCGCGAGTGCAGCAGTCGGCTGGCCCTTGAAACGATTGCGCGTTTGCTCGACCCACTGTAGTGCTTCCTGATCGCGGCCCGCGTCGCGCAGCACGTCTATGATGTTGAGGTAGGCGCGTTCGAGCGTCGTCCCGGTCCCGTAGCGCTCGATGACAGTCTTGTATACGCCTATGGCCTCGTCCGTGCGCTTCAGGCGCGAGAGCGAGGCGGCGTAAAAGCCCAGGGCGTCGCGCGCGTTCGAGCTGTCCGGGTACTCTTTAGCGACCCGCTGAAAATAGGGAATGGCCTCCTCGAACTTTCTCTCCTGGTAGAAACCGCGCGCGATCATGTAGAGGGCTTCGGGAACGTTTGTGCCAGTGCCGTAGCGCTCGACGATCGCCGCGTAGTGACGGCGCGCGCCCGCGAAATCCCGGTTGAAGTTGTATATTTGGGCGCGGCGCATGTGCTCGCTCTCGCTTAGCTGCGGGGCGCTTTTCTGCGCGGCCTCTGCGCTGCCGCTGTCCAGTGTGTCCAGGCCGCGCACGCCGGACAGGGCGAAATCGTCCGGCTGCGACGCATTCGGCAGCTCCGTCACCAGGCTATTGAAAATCTCGCGCGCCTCGCGCGTCTGCCCTCCACGCAGATAAGCTTCGCCGATGAGGGCCAGGGCTTCGCGCGCAGACGCGTTGCCCGTGGCCTTGCCGCGCGGGCGAAGCGCAGCGATTGCGGCGGCGTAATCGCGGCTCTCGAAGAAACTCTCGCCGAGTCGCGCCGACGCCGCGTCGTTCAAAAGGCTCGTCGGGGCAAGCGCTATGAGCTGGCGGAGCCGCTCACGCTCCAGCGGCAGATTTCCCGTCGCCCTTGCCAGTTGTGCCAGGTGCCAGAGGGCATATTGAGTGAGCACAGAGCGGCGCTCGACGACCCTTTGATAATTGGCCTCGGCGAGGGCCGCGTTGCCCGTCCGTTCCGAGAGGCGCGCGAGCAGGTAATCGTAATTGTTCAGTGCGAAGGAGGCCGCGTCAGCCCCTCGCATGGCTTGAAGCTCTGTGACGGCCGCGGAGTAGTCGCCTGCGTCAACCAGAGCACGCACGCGCTCGTGGCGCTGCTCGGCCTGTTGCGCAAAAGTCGTCCGGGCAAAGAAGAGTAAGAAGAGAGAGAGAGCTAAGATGATTGCCCGCCGGTTATGTTTCCCCATGCGAAAGATTATCATTCAGCCCCGCCGGATAACTCAAGCGGGGTTTAAGAGCCGCGGGCGAATTTGTGCTAGGATGCCGCATTCGCACCATGAACACTACGACTACCACGAACGAGGAGCGGCGCGCGGAGATGCTCGACGGGGCGCGCGTTGCCGAAGAGATTAAGAGCGAGGTCGCGGAAGAGGTCGCGCGCCTGAAGCGCGAGCACGACGTCGTCCCCTGTTTGGCGGTCGTGCGCGTGGGTGAAGACCCTGCGTCGGCCGTTTACGTCCGCGGTAAGGTGAGAACGTCCGAAGCCCTGGGCCTGCTTTCCGAGCACCACGCGCTCTCCGCGGAGACTGGCGCGGAGAAATTGCTGCGCCTTGTCGAAGAGCTCAATGCGCGCGAGGACGTGGACGGAATCCTGGTGCAGTTGCCGCTCCCGCGCGGGATTGATGAGCGACTCGTCATAGAGGCGATTGATCCGGCGAAAGACGTAGACGGCTTCCACCCTATGAACGTCGGGCGGCTCTCGCTCGGGCAGCGGACGCTCGCCCCTTGTACGCCCGTCGGAATCATAGAGCTCTTAGAGCGCAGCCAGATTCCGATTGGCGGCGCGCAGGCTTGCATCGTCGGGCGAAGCCACATCGTGGGCCGTCCCCTGGCACAGCTCCTCCTGCAACGGAACGCGACCGTCACCATCTGTCATTCGCGCACGCGCCATCTGCCGTCAGTCACCGCTCAGGCAGACATCCTCGTCGCAGCCATCGGGCGAGCGGGCTTCATACGCGGCCAACACATCAAGCCTGGCGCGACCGTCATAGACGTCGGGATCAACCGTGTGACGGACGAGCAGGAGGCGCGGGAGCTGTTCGGCGCGGAGGCGGAAAAGCGTTTGCAGGTCATACGCGAGCGCGGGCAGACGCTGGTCGGCGACGTTCACCCGGCGGAGGCTGACCGGGTCGCCGGCAGGCGCACGCCCGTTCCAGGCGGCGTGGGGCTTTTGACCGTCGCCGCGCTGATGCGAAACACAGTGA
>DATEMM010000018.1:0-3024 GCA_035275605.1 Pyrinomonadaceae bacterium | reverse complement strand
GGCGGGACCGTCGGTGCGACCCTGGCTGCCATCGCGGCCATCGGCACGTCCGTGGCGCTTCCCGGCATCGGGTTGCTCATCGCCGGGCCGCTCGCGGCGGGTATCGCAGGCGCTGGCGCTGGCGGTCTGACCGGCGGATTGATCGGCGCTCTGATCGGCTCCGGCATCCCAGAGGACCGTGCCAAAGAGTACGAGCGGGGAATCAACGAGGGCGGCATCCTGATGGGCGTCAACACCCGTTCGGACGAGGACGCTGAATACTTCGAGAACGATTGGAGAACCAATCGCGGCGAGCACGTTTACCGCTAAGCCGTGGTTTACTTGAGAGGGAGGATCCATGCGACGAACATTAGCTTCCTTGTGCCTGTTGGCGGTTGTCGGCATCTGGTCCGGTTGCGGTAGTGATAGTGCAAATACCGGAAACACTGGCACGAGCAGCAATGCCGCCAGTAGCAATGCCACCCGCAACGGCGTGGTCGAGACGAACGCCAACGTCAGCAGTAAACCGGAGGGGAATCCGTCCAACACTGCGACGGTTGTCAACAATAACGGCAACAAGAACACCGCTGGCGTTTCTTCTACGAACAGCAACACGCACGGCGGGAACACCAATAATCACTGAGAGTGCTGTTTGTTCCGAAATGCGGAATGACCGTTGCGCTTGGCCCCAGGGCCGGCGCAGCGGTTTCTTTTTTCTAAAGGCTTGTTTATGCTGTGCGAACAATCAAATCATTCGCTGATGGAAAAAGGAGTTGGAGAGCATTGAGACGAAGCGTCGTGATCGCGGCCTTCTGCCTGCTGATTGCGGGGAGCGCCTTCGCGCAGTCGCGCAGCAGGCGTCCATCTCCCGCCGCTGCCGCTCAGCAAGGCGTCATAGACATCCGGCAGATAGACTTCAAGAACTTTACCTACACGCTGGGCGCGAAGGCATACAGGCTGAGAGACGGTTACTACGCCGAGACAATCGCCACCAGGACGCAGTGGGAGTTGGGAATGGTTGACGGCCCCTATTACGGCGACCTGACTGGAGACGGTAAGGATGAAGTCGCATTCGTGCTTAGTTACGGCGCTGCGCAGTCGCCGACGGCCGCGGAGGCGCGCGTCTACACCTTACGGCAGGGCCGCCCCGAACTGATCGCGACTTTCACCATCAGCGATTCCGTCAATTGTCAGTTGGATCATTACCTGGAGATTTACAACGGCCTGATTACAGTCGAGCACATCGTCGGGCATGACGCGCGCTGCGATTACAACGAAATCATCCAGTACCGCTGGAGCGTGGACCGTTTCATCTCCATCGGGACGGCAAAGCGGATGCCGTGCCGCTGTATGTGAATTGGTTGCTGTATGTGAATTAGTTGGAAGCGCTCATGGCCTTCTTCCGCTGGTTCATCAGCATGCCCGAGTCAACGGTCTGGCCCATCCTTGAGATAACCTGAAAGTGAAGCTGGTCTCCGACAACTTCTAGAATCATGAATGACATGTCCTGGTCGAACGCCTTCTCGGTCAATGGCGATCCCTTCTTCACATCGCCGGACCTCAATTTGCCGCCCGCGCCAGAGATGAAATAGTAGATGCCCTTCTGCGGCTTGATGCGCTCGTAGAAGTGCTCGTGCCCGGCGAACACTGCGTTGACGCCGTACTTCAGGAATATAGGCTCGACGACTTCTCTCAATTCAGTAGAGGAGCCATGCTTTCCGCCCGAGGAATACGGCGGGTGGTGAAAGAAACAGATTTTCCACTCGGAGGTGTCTTTCGCCAACTGCCCTTCCAGCCAGGTCAGTTGCTTCTTATCCATGTAGTTGCTGTTGAGCGAGTAGAAGCTGACGTTCCCCTTCGTGAACCTGTAATACTCCTCCCCGTTCATGTTGAAGTATTCGTAGAAGCGCTGGTTGGATTCGTCGTGGTTGCCGAGCGTGGCGTAGAACTTGACTCCCTCGTTCAGCAGCGGCTTATAAACATCCTCGAATTTCGTCTTGTAGTCCTGCGCGCTCTCGCCCGAATAAAGGTTGTCGCCCATCATCAGGACGAACTCGAAGGGATAGGCTTCTCTGTAGGCAAGCATCACGTCGGCGAGTTCCTGCTGCTTGGCTGAGCCAGTTCCAGTGTCGCCTATGACGGCAAAGCGGACCGAGCCGCTCTTCATCGGCAGGGTGACTTTAACGGGCGCGCTGGCGTGCGAGCCTGTCTTTGCCTTGTCCGATGAGGCGCTCTGGCTATAAACGCCGAACGTCGAACCGCCGCAGAGTAACGCGGCCATGAGCACTAGCGACGAAAGAAACCTTTTCATCCCTGTCATCCTTCCTCCGAGCGGCGCGCTCCTTACGGAAGCGCGTTGAGCATGTAGTCAACTATGAGTCCGTTTTCTCTATCAACTAAAAGCAGATTCCGGCTGACGAAACGATATTTGACCTGCTTTGGCAACTGCGGAAGCCTGAGCAGAAGCGTGGGCGGCATCTCGACCAGCTCTTTAGTTTCGGGATAAGAGTAATTAACACGGAGGGGGACGCCCTGCGTCTCCGCTTCCAGGACCGTCTTGCGCAGCTCCAGCCTATCCTTGCCCGTGAAAGTATCTTTGATTATCTTTCGGATGTAGTTGGCGGCGGCCGGGGTGAAAATATCGCCCTGCTTCGCGGCGGGGCGCGCCGTTCTCACTATCTCTTCAAAAGCTCTCTTGTGAGCCTCAATCTGCTCGGGCGTGCTGTCCGTGGAAAGTTTCGGAAGCGTATTCTCCAAACCCTCGCGCAGTTTGACGTACTCCTTCACGCGCCCCTCGAACGTCGTCACCAGTTGTTTGTTTTGAGGTGAGAGGGTGGCCTGGGCCTCCTGCGTCTGCGCTGTAAGCGACGGCCGCGCCGTGAGCGAGGCAGGTAAGAAAGTCAGGCTGAGAATCGTCAGGCAGGCTCCCAGGCCCGCAGCCGTTTTAATGTATCGTTTCATCAACGAACAAATTTGCAAACAGAGTGCCAGCAGGAGGGACCTTCGGCGCTGGGCTGGCTCAGGTAGGCTTAACGCCGGAAATTC
>DATEMM010000017.1:0-2385 GCA_035275605.1 Pyrinomonadaceae bacterium | reverse complement strand
GGGCTAAAGCCCTGAGCTATTATCATGCTGCCCCTGACGGGGCTCTTTGCGACAACTCCGCTGACGTTGAACTTACTCACTCACCCACTCATCACTCATTACTCATCACTGTTTTGGGGGGCAGTAGCCTGCGCTTGCCGTCGGTGCTGAGGGTGATGCCCGGCTCTTTGAGGTCCAGGCGGTCCCAGAGCTTGCAGGTGACTTGCTTGTGCATCTGATCCAGGGCCTCGCAGTAGTTGGTGTAGGTGCAGCGGCGGACATTCTCGCCGCACCCTGTGCTGACTTTCAGAAACCAGTCGGGGTCGGCCAGCGCCTGGCGCGCGAAACCCGCTATGTCCGCCTCGCCCCTTTGCAGAATGCCCTCCGCCTGCTCGAAGGTCGTGATGCCGCCCGCGGCGACGACCGGCGTTTTGAAACCCGCATCGTGAACCGCGCGCCTGATGGCTGCCGTCAGCGGGACGTTACGCGAGAACGGCCCGCGCTCGTCGGAAATCACCGTCGGCATGCATTCATAACCGCTGCGCCCTGTGTACGGGTAGACCGCCTGCCCCGTCTTCGGCTGCTTCGCGTCCTCGAATTTCCCGCCCTTCGAAACTGAAAGATAGTCGAAACCAGCGCGTGCGAACTCGACGCCGAAATAGACTGCGTCGTCAATCCGGCTACCGCCTTCGATGACTTCATCCCCCAGGAAGCGCACTCCTACGACGTAGTCATCCCCGACACGCTCTCTCACCCTCCTGTAAACCTCAAGCGGCAATCGCACGCGGTTCTCCCTGCTGCCCCCGTAGCCGTCCGCGCGAGAGTTCCGCGCGCTCAGGAAAGAGGCCATCGTGTAGGCGTGCGCGTAGTGAAGCTCCACGCCGTCGAACCCTGCCTCGCGCGCGCGCCGGGCGGCGTCTGCGAAAATACCTGGGAGCACTTCGGGCAGTTCCCTGATGTGCGGAAGGTGCGTGTCCGTGACGCGCTCGCGGTAGCCGAAGCGCAGAGATTCCAGCTCGCGCTCGTCCAGTACCCGCTCCACTAGCTCCTCCGGCGCGTCGTTGAGAAAGGCGCGCAACTGGCGCTCGTCCTCGTCCAGCCAGCGAGCGTCACCCGTCGCCTGGGCCAGGGCACGCCGGTGGCGCTCTGACAGGAGGAGGAACCGCTCGAAGAACTTCAACTTCTCCGGGCGGCGTCTGACTGTCAGGAAATCTATGATCTGTATGAAGAGGCGCGTGTGCCCGCGGCTGGCGCGCCTGACTGCCTCGACCAGCTCGCGCAGGCCCGGAACGTAGCGGTCGTGCCCTATGCGCAGAAGCGGGCCGCTGGCAATGTCGCGCACGCCCGTCGCTTCGACCACCAGGGCGCCGGGCTGTCCTTCCGCGAACCTGGCGTACCAGTCCAGGTTGTCGCGCGTCACAAAGCCGTCCTCGGTCGCGCGCCAAGGGACCATTGCGGGAACCCAGGTCCGGCTCTCAAGGCGGGCCGGGCCGGTGTCAATCGGTTGGAAGAGGAGCGAGCGCGCGGCCTCTTCACGGGTCGGCCAGCGCGTCTCCGGGATGGAGTGTCGGATCGAAGGTTCGGGATGCCACATGCTTTTCGGTATCGTGCCGGGTGGAGTGTACCAGTTTTGCTTCGAGGCCAGGAACGCGCCAAGTATGTCGCGGCGTCTGGCACAGGATTACGGTAACGGCAATCAGGGGAATATTCGGGAGGATTCCAAAGGCCCGCGAAGCGTTGACTGCCCGTTGCTTTTCGCGTAAAAGAGTTCAGCTTTACGCATCCCCGTTACTGAAGAAAGATTTAGTTATGAAACGCAACACCACAATCATGGCCCTCGTCCTCGGGTTCGCATTGTTCGGCCTGGCTTGCAGCAAGTCCGGCACGGCCGTGGCGAACATGTCCGAAGATGATAAGCACAAGCTCTTCCAGGCCGTCGGAATCACGCAGGACACCGCTTTGATCCTCAAAGCGATGCAGAGCATGGGGCTCGCCGATTCCAGCGGGAACCCGACCCCGGCGATGGAGCCTTTCGTCAAGGCGCATTATGAATGGGCTCCGAAGAATGCCGATTTCGTCAAAGAGCACCTCTCGAAGGACAAGGCGATGGAGTACGCGAAGGCTCACATGCCGTAGCTCTGAAAAAGTCTCCTTAAAGGAAGCAAACGCGGGCCAGCGTCAGAACCCTTCTGACGCTGGCCCGTCTCCTTTCGTCTCACGCCGCGGTTATCCGATCATAGGCCGCGCGAATCCGGCGCATGTGCGCGGAGAGCGATTCTGTCAGCTCGTCGGCCGTACCGTAATCGAGCTGGCGCGCGATGTCGCGGGCCGCCGGGTGGTCCGCAGCCGGCAGCCGCGTCGAGCGACCGACAATCAGGCGCAGGTGATGATCCAGCGAACGCAGTA
>DATEMM010000016.1:0-5420 GCA_035275605.1 Pyrinomonadaceae bacterium | reverse complement strand
TGGCTAAAGCCGAGACGCAAACCACCGAGGCTGAGCGCGACTGTCTTTCTCGACAGGCCGCCGGTAGAAAACGACTCGTTGAGATTGGCGTTTGGCATGGCGTCACTACACACAGACTGCGCAGCGTCATGAGCCCCGAGGGCGTTTTGCTCGGCATCGATCCGTATCCTCCCGGAAGATTAGGCTTCAGCGCTCAATGGTATATAGCGCGTACTGAGGTCTCAAAAATTTCTAATGGCTCGATGCAATGGGTACGATTGACGGGAATCGAAGCCGCTCAGAGATATGCCGC
Source organism: Pyrinomonadaceae bacterium (assembly GCA_035275605.1). Taxonomy (GTDB): domain Bacteria; phylum Acidobacteriota; class Blastocatellia; order Pyrinomonadales; family Pyrinomonadaceae; genus QHXM01. Next base: position 5,128 of record DATEMM010000016.1, on the reverse strand, counting down.
GGACGCGGGCGAGCCGGTAGACTTCATATTCATAGATGGCGATCACAGCTATGACGGGTTACGTGGTGATTGGGAAGCATGGAGTGGCTTAGTAGCGCCCGGCGGAATCGTCGCCCTGCACGATAGTTGTTCGAGCGCGACCAGGCAAATCGACGATGCCGGGAGCGCCGTTTACACACGTAATGTAATTCTGAAAGATGGGCGCTTCGAGAAGGTTGAAGCAGTAGATACTTTAATCATCATGCGGCGAAAAAGCTGTGACTGAGACAAGGACACGCCGGCCTCTGCGCCTGCTCACCATCGCTCATTCCTATTGCGTCGCGCTCAATCGCCGCCTGGCACACGAGATGGCGCGCGCCGGTGCGGGGGAGTGGGAAGTGACTGCGGTTGCTCCGTCGTTTTTTCACGGCGATTTGCGAGCAGTCGCTCTGGAAAGGTTTGACGATGAGATTTGCAGCCTGGAAGCCGTCCCTGCGTATTTCAGTAAGCGCATTCACATGATGCTTTATGGACACCGGCTGCGGGAGATTATGCGTCAGCCCTGGGACATGGTGCATTGTTGGGAGGAGCCCTTTGTACTTGCCGGTGGGCAGATCGCTCGCTGGACTCCCAAAGACGCTGCTCTGGTTTTCGCTACGTTCCAGAATATTCCGAAACGGTATCCGCCCCCATTTAATTGGATTGAGCGTTATTCGATGAAGCAGGCTACGGGATGGATTGCGTTTGGTCAAACGATCGATCAAGCCCTGTCAAAACGCGATTCCTATCTTGCTCGGCGGCGGCGCTTGATCCCCCTCGGCGTTGATACAGACCACTTTTATCCGAGTCCGGAGGCAGGAGAAAAAACACTTCTGCGTCTGGGCTGGGACGCTCAGGGACCGCCGGTTATCGGCTTCCTCGGTCGTTTTGTGCCAGAGAAGGGACTTGACCTATTGACTCGCGTACTGGACCGCCTCTCGTCGCCGCATCGTGTGCTCTTTGTCGGTAGCGGGCCTATGGAGAAACGTTTGCGCGACTGGGCCAAGCTTCACGATGACCGGGTGAGAGTGGTGACGGGCGTCAAGCACTCGGAAGTGCCTGCGTATCTTAACGCGATGGATGCGCTGTGCGCCCCGAGCCGGACGATGCCTAACTGGCGAGAGCAGCTTGGCCGGATGCTAATCGAAGCGTTCGCCTGCGGCGTCCCGGTCGTCGCCAGTGACAGCGGTGAAATCCCTTACGTCGTAGAGGACGCGGGCCTGGTTCTCTCCGAGACGGATGAAGACGCCTGGGTTAGCGCGCTTAATGAATTGCTTGAAGACGCACCCCGGCGCGCAGAGCTATCAAAAAGAGGTCTTGAGCGGGCGCGGACCACCTATGCCTGGCCCGTCATCGCTCGCCGTCACCTGGATTTTTTTGATGAGCTTCTGGATAGTAAACGACCCGCACAGTAGTGACACCTATTTAGCGCCCGATACCTTACATGAATTCTTCGCGTCTGGCAGTCATCTGTGATTACGTAGAGGAGAATTGGGCGAGCATGGACCTGGTGGCTGACATGCTTTTGCAGAACCTGCACGCCAGACATGCTCCGTCGGTTCAGGCGACGAGAATCCGCCCGAAGATGGTGCAAAGATTCGGGCGCGTGCCTTCGCTGAAGCGTATGAAGACGGCGCGCAACGCTGACCGCTTCATCAACAGGTTCTGGGATTACCCGCGGCGTTTGAAACGTCGCCAGGCGAGCTTCGATCTCTTCCACGTGATTGACCACAGCTATGGGCAGCTCGTCCATCACTTGCCGCTTGAGCGCACGGTCGTCACCTGCCACGACCTGGATGCTTTCCGGTGCCTGATAGAGCCGAACGGGCACAATCGTTCGTGGCTCTTCAGGGCGATGGCCAGGCGCACGCTGAGCGGGTTTAGTAAAGCCGCCAGGATTGTCTGCGACAGCCGCGTGACGCGTGACCAACTACTCGCCCACGGCCTGGTTTCGCCGGGACAGGTCGAGATAGTTCCGCTTGGCGTTCACCCGACCTGCTGCCCGGAACCGGATGTCGCGGCTGATGCCGAGGCTGCACGACTGCTGGGCCATGCGCGCTCAGGTCTCGTTGATATTTTGCACGTGGGGAGCACTATGGAGCGCAAACGGATTGACGTGCTGCTGCGAGTGTTCAGTTCCGTGCGAAAGGAGTTTCCGCGTGCGCGGCTGCTGCGCGTAGGGGGAGAGTTCACCCCGCAGCAGATGAAGTTGGTGGAGCAGCTAGAACTAAAAGATGCGGTCGTCGTGCTCCCATACCTTGAAAGGGAAGTTTTGGCCGCCGTCTACAGGAGGGCCGCGCTGGTCTTGCAGCCCTCGGACGGTGAAGGCTTCGGGCTGCCCGTGGTCGAGGCGATGGCGTGCGGCACTCCAGTCGTCAGCAGTGACCTGGCGGTGCTGCGTGAAGTGGGCGGTGAGGCCGCCACCTACTGCCCCGTGGCGGACGTCCACGCCTGGACCGAAACCGTCACAGGATTACTGCGCGAGAAAGATGAGAGACCGGAGGACTGGGAAGAGCGACGCGCCGCAGGGCTGGCACAGGCGTCTAGGTTTAGCTGGGCCGAATACACACGCCAGATGGTCTCTCTCTACATGCAAGTTCTGAATTCCTAATCAATCCCGGCAACCTCCTGCAAAAGCCTCTTCCGGAAATGTCCCACAGCCCCGTTCTTCAAATGGCAGCGCCTGAAATCGCCGGGGCGGAGCCCGAGGCCCGAACGGAATTCGGCCTCCAGGGGGCACGCGTTCTGCACGTCGGCAAGTTCTACCCGCCGCACAGGGGCGGGATGGAGACTCACCTCGAAGCGCTCTGCGGTGAGTTGAAAAAGCAGTTGAGCGTCGAAGTAATCGTTGCCAGTGACGACCGCCGGACTAGGGAAGAGGTGATTGACGGGGTGCGGGTGACGCGCGCTGGCACAAAATTCGATCTTGCAGCCGCGCCCGTCTGTCCGGCGATGGCGCGCGCCATTCGCCGGTCAAAAGCCGACCTGGTTCACCTGCATCATCCCAACCCGGCGGCCATGCTCGCCTATCTGGCGAGCGGGCACAGAGGGGCGCTTGTCATCACTTACCACAGTGACATCATTCGCCAGAGGGCTTTGAGCAAAATCTTCTGGCCCGTCCTGCGGCAGGCCCTCGGGCGTGCTGACAGCATCATTGTCGGCTCGCCCGACTACTTGAACACCTCGCCCGTGTTGCAAAAGTTCAGGGGGAAGTGCCGTGTCATCCCTTTCGGTATTTCGACTGAATCGTTCGAGCGGCCCAACGCCATCGAGGTCGCAAAAATCCGCAGGCGGTACGGGCCGCTTCTCGTCCTGGGGGTCGGCCGACTGGTTTATTACAAAGGCTTCGAGTACGCGATTCGCGCCATGAAGGACGTAGACGCCCACCTCCTGATCGTCGGGACCGGCCCCCTCCAGCATCAGCTCGAACAGGAAGCGGAGAGCTGCAAAATCACAGACCGCGTGACCTTCCTGCGAGATGTCGAAGACATACACTCTTATTACCACGCCGCTGACGTTTTCGTTCTTCCTTCAATCGCGCGCAGCGAAGCCTTCGGCATAGTGCAGTTGGAGGCTATGGCCTGCGGGAAGCCCGTCGTCAACACAAGCCTTGATTCGGGAGTGCCTTTCGTCTCGCCGGACGGGGTGAGCGGCCTGACCGTTCCCCCCAGGGATGCAGGGGCGCTCGCACGTGCGCTTAAACTCCTGCTCGACGATTCGGAGTTAAGCGCCGGTTACGGACGCGCCGGCCGCCTGCGCGTCAAAAGAGAGTTCAGCCTGGAAGCTATGACCAGCCGCACGCTCAGACTCTACCAGGAAATATTGAAGTCACCGACCGTCCCAGCGGATTCCAAGGAGACCTCACTATGAACACCTACATCGCGATTTTTATGACCGCTCTGTGCTCGTCGCTGGCGCTGACGCCCATCATCAGGCGGCTCAGCGTCCGCTTCGGGTGGCTGGATAACCCGGCCGACACCCGCCGCGTACATCGTCTGGCCATTCCGCGCGTCGGCGGGCTGGCTATTTTGCTATCCGTCCTGCTCGGCCTCTCCATCCTGCCTTTAATCGACAACCTGGTCACGCAGGCCCTGCTCAAAGAGAGATGGCAGCTCTTAATGGTTCTGGCTCCGGCCATAGTGGTTCTGCTCGTCGGCCTCTACGACGATTTGCGCGGGGCGAATGCGAAGGCAAAGTTCGTGGGCCTGGCCGTGGCTGGCACAATCTTTTACAGTATGGGCGGGCGAATCGAAAACCTCTCGCTGCCCTTCATGGAGCCCATACACCTTCCGGCAATGGTCAGTTACCTGGCGACGATTGTCTGGATCGTAGGCGTCACTAACGCCTTTAATTTAATTGACGGGATAGACGGTTTGGCGGCAGGGGCCGGGCTTTTCTCCTCGCTCGTCGTCCTGGTTGTCTCGCTGATGCTCGGGCACCCGCACGTCACTGTGGTCGCGCTCGTGCTCTCCGGCGCTCTGATAGGGTTCCTGCGCTACAACTTTAACCCGGCCTCTATCTTCCTGGGCGATTCCGGCTCGCTCTTCATAGGCTTCACCCTCGCGGCCGTCTCCCTTCAGGGCTCGCAGAAAGCTTCCACCGCAGTCGCGATAGCGATTCCTTTGATGGCCTTCGGGCTGCCGATTATCGATACGGGCTTTTCCATGATCCGCCGCTTCCTGAGCGGCAAACCTATCTTCCAGGCCGACAAGGAGCACATTCACCACATGCTCCTGGCGCGTGGCTGGTCTCAGCGCCGCGCCGTGTTCGTCCTCTACGCCGTCTGCGCCGCCCTTGGTTTATTCTCACTGCTCTTCGTCAGCGAGACTGGACGCCTGACCGGCTTAATTCTGCTGGTTGTCGGGTCGGCGATTGTGCTGGCGGTGGGCCGCCTGCGCTACCACGAGGTAGACGAGATGAAGGCCAGCATGAAGCGCAACCTTGGCGAGAGGCGTGCGAGGGCCGCGAATCACCTGCGCATCCGGCGCGCGAGCCGCGCGATGTCGAAAGCCGGGAGCCTGGCTGAGCTTTTCAGCGCCGTGCGCGAGATGCTCGAACTGGGAGAGTTCGTCCACGCGACGGTAGTGCTGGGCCGGGGCGGGGACTGCGA
>DATEMM010000015.1:0-6096 GCA_035275605.1 Pyrinomonadaceae bacterium | reverse complement strand
GCTCGCGCTCTTCGTTGGTCTTCAGCTTCTTGAAAGCGTCGCGCTCCTGCGGGGTGATGATGTAGGCGACGTCTTTATCAATCCAGTCTCTGTAGGCTTTGGGCAGCTCAGGTTTCTGGTTGGTCTTGCGGTCCGGCAAATCCTGCGCGAAGACGGCCGGAACGCTCAGCACGAGGGCGAAGAGAGCCAGGCTCAAGCGGCGGATAAAGGTGCGGTTAGACATGGCTTTGGACAACTCCTGTTGAAAAGCGAAAGGGGAGCCGAAGTCCTCTATCTGAGCGGGCGAAAACCGCTCCCTTGAGGAGCTTTGACAGACTCAACCGTGCGGTTTAGAGAACGACCCCAGGTAAAACATTCAGATTATTCAGAATCAAGGGCACTTTAAAGCGTGGCCATCTCGAAGTAACGGTGAATTTTACGGCCTCGCTCAGAACAGAGTCAAGATGCGGTGGAAACGGGCAAAAGTTGCCTGTAAAAGCTGGTAAATAGTAAATGGTCAATGGTCAATGGACGCGTTTTCTATTCACCATCGACCATTTACTATCTACCGACCCTTACTTGAACAATTCGCCCGGACGGTAGCGCCCGCGGGACATGTAGTCGCGCACGAGCGGGAGGATGGTCTCCACGTCCCCGGCGATTAGCAGGATAGTCTCGCCGCTTTGCAGACGCAGGCGCAGGGCCCGCTCCAGGAAAAGGTGCTGCCAGGGGCGCGCCACGTCCGCCGCGGCGACCCGCTCGTGCTGGATGGAGAGGATGTCCGAGGCTTCCGCCTTGCGCTTGAATTTGGGACGCCAGATGAAGCGCTGGTTGGTGAAGACGAGCTGGCCCACGCGCCAGCCGCGCCGCGCCGAGCGCGTGAAGACCTCAAACTCGCCCGGCAGCAGCTCGACCCGCGCGGTCCACCTGCCTTTAATGAATCTTCCGGTGCTTTCCATCCAGTAACCTACTTCGCCCCGGATTTAACTATACACCCTGCGCGCGCGCCGATCATGGCGAAAGAGCGGGCGGCCGCAAGCTTCACAGGCGAGCAGCGCTTCGAGTTTGCGCAGGTAAGCTATGACCGTCGCCACTACAGTCGAATGCGACCACGTCAGGGGCGAGACGGAAACGGGCTCACCCGATAAAGGGTCCACCTGCTCGGCCAGCACCCCGGAAGGCAGCGCACGCCCGACGACCCATTCGAGAATCTCCACGGCGCTCTCTAACTCCTCCAGGGTGCGCGCCGCGGCGATGCGGTAATCCGCCAGCCAGAGCGTGCAGATGAACCACGGATTGCCGGGCACCTTCTCCGTGTCGTCCGTGACGCGCATGTAGCCGTCCGACTCGTAGCGCGCCAGGCCCCCGACCTCCGTCTTCGCCCAGAGACGCTCCTCGACCGCGCGCATGGTGTCGCGCACCATCGGGTCATCCACACCGAACGCGCCGAAGAAAAAGATGCCGAAGAGCGAGGCGTCAATCGTCTCGTCAACCTCGAAGCGGCCATCCCCAGCCGGCATGATTGATCTGGCGAAGCGCCCCAGCTCCGGGCGATAGAGATGCGCGCGCATTCCTTCGCGCACTTCGAGCGCCGCCTGCTCGTACCTTTCGGCCAGCTCCGGCTCACCGAACAGGGCCGCGAAGTTGGCGGCCGCGCCCAGTGCCCCGACCACCGTTGCGCAGGTGAAGGCGTGTACGGCGCGGCGGTCCTCCCAGAGGTTCCAGGAGGGCTGCGGCAGCCCCGTGTCCTCTTCGCGAAAGCGCACGAGGAAATCCGCCGCGCTCGTAATCAGCGGGCGGTAGAGCTTGCGTGCGAACTCTATGTCGCGGACCTCGTCGTAGTGGTGCCACAGAGCCCAGAGGACGAGCGCCGTCTCATCTTCCTGAATTGGCACAAGGCGGCGCTTCGTGTGTGGGTCCCAGGAGGCGTGCCAGCCGGAAGCGACGGAGCCGTCCGGGTTGTACTTCTGCAAAAAGTAGCCTTCGGGCGTGATGATTCTCCCGCAGAGGTCGAAGAAGGCGCGTGGCAGGTTGGTGTGGCCCGCCAGATCAAGCGCGTAGGCCACGAGCGCGCCGTCGCGCGGCCAGAGATAGCTGTAATGGTCCGTGGCCCTCAAGGTCACGTCCGAGTCGTTGGCCGCGAGGATCGCGCCCCCTGAATCAATCTGCGTGCGGACGACCAGGAGCGAGCGTTTGAAGAGGCGGACGACTTCCGGCGGCAGATTGCCGAAGTCCGTTTCGTTCTTGTTGACCCAGGCGCGCCAGTAATTGTTCGTCCGCGCCAGAAGATTCTGCGGGGTGTGCTCGTGCACGAGCGTGTTCAGGGCAGAGACCTCGCCGTAGGAGGTCCCGGCGGCGATCCAGTAGAACATCTCGGACGACTCCCCGGCCCCGATTGTGAGCGTGCGCCCGATGGTCGAATCAACGGAGCCCTCCGTAATCGCCCCCTCGCTCAAAAGCCCGTCCTCGGCGTCGCGCCATGTCCCCTCAGCTCCCTTAAAAGCTTTGCGGCCGGTGGCGAAAGTTTCGACGCCGACGGGCGCGTCCGTCGAGATCAGGAAGTAGCGCTGGCCTTTGTAATGAATGAGCGCCTGCGTCTCCGGGTCGAAGTAAGCGGTGTCGCCGACCTCTGACTCTGAGATGTAGAAGTCCTGGTGAAAGAAGAGACGAAACTCGCGCGCGGTACTCGCACGATTGCGTAGACGGACGCGGCGCAGAAAGATGTTCTCGTGCGAATCGACCGCGTCGTTCGAGACCATCTCGATTTCCAGCGTCTCGTTGACGAGGCGCACGTCCGTCACCAGCGTCTCGTCCAGGTAGGTTAATTCTCTCGTCCACTCTTTGTCGCTGACCCAGGAAAACTCCCCCTCGACCCAGACGCCGAAACGGAAGGGGTGCCCCTCCGAATGGTTCTCCTTGCCGACGCGCGGGAAATAGATGTCGCGGATTCTGTACAACTCGTCGAAGGTGACGAGCAGGGAGCCATTTCCGACGGGGATGTCACGAGGCATAAAGTCAGTGATAAGTGATGAGTGAAGAGTAAAGAGATGCCAGATGTCAGATGTCAGATGCCAGTGAAAGCCTTTACTAGCATCTGACATCTGACATCTGGCATCTGCTCACTCATTACTCTTCACCGTCTCTTGAATTGTGCGTTCGAGTTCTTGAGAGATCGTCGCGTCGTAGCCGACGAAGTGTTTGACGACGCGGCCCCTGCGGTCGAAGACGATGGTTTGCGGGATTCGACTGTCGCCTCCCATGTAGAGGTCCGTCATCTCGGGCTCAGGGAAGCCGAGCGCGTAGTTGATCTTCAGACGCTCGACGAACTCAGGAATCTTGGGCCGATCGTCCGGGCCGCCGACGTTGAGGCCGATGACCTCCAGGCCCTGCGCGCCAAAGCGCCTTTGCAGCGCGTCCAGGTGCGGGGCCTCCTCCAGGCACGGCGGGCAGTAGGTGGCCCAGAAGTCTAGCACGACCACCTTGCCCTGATAGTCCGAGAGCTTCACCTGGCGCTCATCCATCAGCGTAAACGTCTGCGCGTTGACGGAAGAGCCGCCCGCGGTAGTCGTGGTCGGCGGCATCGGGAGCGACGTGCGCGGCGCGCTCCTTCCCTTGGGCGTATCACCCCTGCTCACTTCCACAGGAGGGGGAGCGCCGCCGCAACTCACGATGAGAGTTAGAAGGAGAAGCGCGCCCGCCATCAACTTCGTCTTAGAATGTCGCGCCGCGCGGAAAAAAGCAGACAGCATCTTGAAGGACTCCCGGCCACGGGTGAAATTGTCAGAGCATTCTAACAGGGGAGGGGCAATGAGCGAAGGGATGAAGGATGAGGGTCGTATCCTAAATTGATTGACATAACATGATCTGAGGAAAGCTATCCGCAAGCCCCGAAGGGGCGAAATACAATAGCCTGGGGCAACGCCCCAGGAACCCGGCACACATTCAAGGCAGAGCCCTGAAAGGGCGTAATAAATATTTTGCCCTTTCAGGGCTAAGGATAATGATAATGACCGTAACCAGGGGCGATGCCCCAGGCTTTCATATCTCGCCCCTTCGGGGCTTGCGGACGGATTAGATGGGCTTCTGATTTTAGTTTAGGACACTACTAGGATGAGGGATGAAAGGGTTTGAGTGAATTGCTCAGTGAATCTTTAATTCAACCGGCTTTCATTCATCCCTCATCCCTCCGCCCTCATCCTTTTCTTCGGTCGGCGCGGGCTCGGCTGGCACACGGTATTCTTCGTTGGCCCAGCGGCCGAAGTCTATCAGCTTGCAGCGCTCGGAGCAGAAAGGTCTGTACGGATTATCTTGCCAGGCGGCGGGCTTACCACAGTTGGGACAAATCATGGGTCGTAAATCGTCAATGGTAAATGGTGAATCGTAAATGGAAAAAGAAGGACCGTTCTTCTATTTACCGTTTACCATTTACCGCACTTAGGCTGCGGCCAGCGATTCCGGGCGCTTGATGAGAATCTTGCGGTTGACGAAATCGATGATACCGTCGCGGCGCATGGCGTTCAAGCGGACCGTCACGCTCTCGCGCGTGGAGCCGACGATGGAGGCGATCTCGCGGTGCGGCAGCGGGATGTCTATGAGGACGCCGTTGGTCTCATTGACGCCGTAGCGGCGTGAGAATTCGAGCAGCAGTTTTTCCAGCCGCGCCGGGATGGCGTCGAGCGCAAAGTCCGCCACCATCCGCTCGGCGCGGGCCAGGCGTTGACCGATGAGGCGGAAGGTGTAATCATAAAGTTCGCGACTTTCCCCCATCGCCTCTTTAAAATCCCCCACAGGAATTCGCAGCAGCCGCGAATTTTCATAAGCGACGGCGCATTTTTCGCGCGACCCGGTTTCGCGCGACCCGGCGGCGTAGAGCGCCGACTCTCCGAAAAGCGAGCCCGCCGGCAAAATGTCTATCACGGCCTCGCGCCCCGACACGGCCTCGACGCGGCAGAGCTTTACGCGGCCGCGCGCGATCAGGTAGAGGGCGTCGGCCGGTTCGCCCGCGCGGTAGATGAAGCGGCGGCGGCGATAGTCGAGCGCCAGGGAGTTCGCGGCGAGTCGCACGAGCAGCGAGTCGTCAAGGTGAGCGCCGAAGTCGGACTGGCGGATACTTTCGGCGCGATCCTGGGGGGTTAGGTCGCAGGCGCGTTTTTGTAACATGGGGGTTATAGGTTCCTTAATGTTTTCTTGTGAAGCGCAGGGCTGGCGTTTACATTCAGCTACGGTTCCCGTACCTTGTTCTCGATTATTACTGACTGGAAAAGACGGTTCTCGGGTAAAATTCGGAATATGGTAAGGAGATCATCCTCTGGGAGTCAGCGCGAGGTAAAACGCTTTTCAGTTCTTGCACGGATTGTTTGACGATGGGCGGCTTTCAAACGAGTCGTCACGGACAACAACTGAAGAAGCGACACTCTAGCACGAAGAAAGAAAGCACGCAAGCACTTCCTACGGAGTGCCCTCTAAAGCCATTTATGGTAGGAAAATTCAGCGTCCTCGTCGTTGACGACGATCCAGACAAGCGCATGCTCCTCACGGTCGCCTTGCAGATGGCGGGCTACGAAGTCCGCACGGCCAACGACGGCGAAGAGGGGCTCCTGGCGGTCGAATCCTTTCAGCCCGACCTCATTATCACGGACGTGATGATGCCGAAAATGGACGGGTACGAGCTGGCGCGGCGTGTTCGTGCCAACCCGCAGACAAGGTTCCTGCCCATCATTATCCAAACGGCCGCCCGCAACGACGCCCAGGACCTCAGGCGCGGATCGGAAGTCGGCGCGCTCGGCTACATCACGGACCCGACCGACATTGACCTCTTGCTGGCGCGGGCGCGCACGCTCCTGGATTTCAAGCGCTACCTGGATACCTGCGAGGAAGAGGCTTTCACGGACCATCTGACGGGGCTGGCCAATCGCCGCCGCTTCGAGCGGCAACTGGAGCGCGAAGTCTCGCGCACGCTGCGCTACAGCCGCCCTTTTTGCCTGCTCCTTCTGGATATAGACAATTTCAAGCAGGTCAACGACAGTTACGGGCACGAGACTGGAGATGAGGTGATTCGCCGGCTGGCCCTGACGCTCCAGGCTGGGACGCGCGGGATTGACCTGGCCGCGCGCATCG
>DATEMM010000014.1:0-2858 GCA_035275605.1 Pyrinomonadaceae bacterium | reverse complement strand
GTGTGCCATTATTCAGGGGCGACGTGCTGCGCACTTGCCCCCGGCTATCTTATGTGACCCCTTCGGGGTCAGGAAGACATTGGCTAGTGAGACGGCCTCTCAAGTCTATAAATAAATCTAACTCAGCACCCGATTTCCCCTCCGTTTAAATTTTCCCGCAATCAATGGTAAAGTGGGCGACGAAGCGCGAAAGTTTTGCGTTGCCCATAATTAGCAGCCGCCCTGTTAAAGTCTGAAGCGGTGCGCATTTTCCCAAACAGCCATTCAGCAATACTTTTTTATGCCGCGCGAGATCACACACCACGGCCAGATTCTGGAGGCCATCCGCAGCGTTGACAGCATCTCCGAACTGGTCGAGCGGGACGACGGCCATTTCAAGTACGAGCTGGACCTGGAGGTGATCGTCTACGGGCGCAACTATACGGGCAAGAAGGTCGGCCCCTACGCGCGCCTGCTCGTCTATGAATCAGGCGAGGACGTAGTGTGCCAGGGCGACTGGGGCGGCAACACGCTCTACACACTCGTCGATGGTCTCCTGGACGTGCACGTCACCGACGACCAGGGCACAACCAAAAAGGTCGCGGAGCTTCAGCCCGGAACGACTTTCGGCGAGCGAAGCGTGCTCGCGGGCCAGCCGCGCAACGCGACCATCACCGTCCCGTTGGGCAGGGCAGCGCGTGTCATAGAAATCCAGCGTCCAGCGCTGCGCCTCCTGCGAAAGCTCAAGAAGTTCGGCCACATGCTGGACGTCTCGTACCGCAAGTACGGGCTCGACCGCACTCTGCTCGAAGTGGAGGAAGCGTCCGAGCACGCCTTCAACCCGGAGCTGCTCCGGCAACTCGGCGATGCGGCGCGCTTCACCGTCTACGGCAAGAACCACATCCTCTTCCAGGAAGGCGACCCCATCAACCGCCTGGTCTTCGTCAAGAACGGCTGGGTGCGGCGCGTGCACGGGCTCAGCAATCCGATGCAGGCCGACATGGTGCTGGAGCTGGGCAAAGATGTCGGCATAGATTTCCTCGGCGCTGGAAATTGCCTGGGACTCGAAGCGCTTGAGACGGAAGACAAGAGCGCCTGGGGGTACACGGCGGCCGTCATGGCGCGGACGGAAGTTCTCGAAGTCGCCGTCTCGCGCCTGCGCGCCAACCCTTCCCTGCGCGAGGCCGTGCTCAAGCAGTTCTCCGCCTTCTCGAAAGCGGACGACCGCCCGCCCGAGCCGCCCACGGACCGTCGCGTCGTGGCCGCCACCGGGCGCGAGATTACGACGGGCATCATTGACGGGACCAACCTGCTCGTCATGGATATGGACCTCTGCGTGCGCTGCGGCAACTGCTCGCTCGCCTGCCACAAGGTGCACGGCCGCTCGCGTCTCTTGCGCCGCGGCATACACATCAGCCGACCCGTGGAAATCGGAAGCAAGGCGATTCAGCACGTGCTCGCGCCGGCGGTCTGTCTGCACTGTCAGGACCCGGAATGTTTGACCGGCTGCCCGACCGGGGCCATCGGGCGCTTCGCGGAAGGGCAGATAGACATCAACCCGCAGACCTGCATCGGCTGCGGCGACTGTGCCACGCAGTGCCCGTACAACGCCATCTCGATGGTCCCGCGCAAGGCGGCCGTCGTGCCGCCCCCGAAGATGGCGGAGCGCCTCAGGGGCTGGTTTAGCCTGGCACAGCCGAAAAAGCCGGAGGCCGTGACGGACACCGAGAATCTGCTCGCCGTCAAGTGCAACCTCTGCGAGAACACGTCGCTCAACCCGCCGACCGCTAAACGGGCTGCCTACTCCTGCCAGGAGAACTGCCCGACGGGCGCGCTCGTGCGCGTCAACCCGCGCGAGTATTTCCGGGAGGCTAGGAACGCCATCGGGCTGGTTTACCGTGACCAGACGCACGCCATCGGGCGCAACATACACAAGCGCGACATCCCGGCCAGGCTCTGGCACATCTTCGGCATAGCCTTCACGCTCGCCATCAGCTTCGCGACGCTCTGGGCCGCGCGCAAGTACACGCTCGACGGGCACCTAGGGGGGACGTGGCTGACTGTGCGCTGGGTAACGGGAATCGTCGGGCTGGTCGGCATCGCGGCCGTGATGACCTACGCGGCGCGCAAGCAGGTCTACAGGCGGCGCGCAGGGCCCTTGCGTTACTGGATGCTGATGCACGTTTACGTGGGGCTGATCGCGGGCATCCTGTTGCTGCTCCACGGTGGGCGCGATTCCGGGGGCCTGCTGACTTCGCTCCTGATGGTCTCGTTCGACCTGGTGATCGTCTCCGGGCTCTTCGGCATCCTCTGTTATCTGGTCGTGCCGCGCATCATGACGAGCATAGAGGGCGACCCGCTCCTGATCGAGGACCTGCGCGCGCGGCGCGAGGAACTGCGCGAGACTCTGGCACAGATTGATCTCAGCAACCCTGAGCTGCGCGCCGTGCTGAACCGAAAAATCCGCAACCGCTTCCTCACTTTCGGCTACTTGCTTCGGCAGTACGTCCGGCGCGAGGACCTGACGAGGATGCTGGCCGAGGCGCGCGAGGAGTTCAGGGAGGACGCCGAAGCCATGAGCGACGCGCAGGCGCGCCGCCTCCTGATGGACGTGGTCGAGGCGACGGTCACCCTGCGCCGCGTGGACGCGCTCATCTACCTGCACCAGTTGCTCAAGCTCTGGCTCGCGCCGCACGTCGTTTCGACTTCGATCATGCTGGCCCTGATGCTGGTACACATCATTCAGGTGATCTTCTTTACCGTCAGGTAAGCGGGGCACGGCTTTTGGCAGCCCCGCCGTTCGCGAACAGTTGAAGCCACATGGGCCTTGAGCTGCGAAAAAGCATTTTCATCATCACGCGCGAGGACCGCGCGGAGGA
>DATEMM010000013.1:0-2072 GCA_035275605.1 Pyrinomonadaceae bacterium | reverse complement strand
TGGCCGAAGCAGAGTTCGCCCTAGTCGGGCACGTTCCGCCGCGCGAGAGAAGGCCGGAAGGCCCGTTCGGCGATCACTACGGTTATTATTCTTTACAGCACGATTACCCTGTCTTCCACGTCGATGCAGTCTTTCACCGCCGCGACGCCATCTATCCAGCGACGGTGGTGGGCAAGCCCAGGCAGGAAGATTTCTTCATCGGCGACTATTTGCAAAAGCTTCTCTCGCCGCTCTTCCCGCTGGTGATGCCGAGCGTGATTGATCTCTGGAGCTACGGCGAGACGGGCTTTCACTCGCTGGCGGCGGCCGTCGTGCGCGAGCGTTACAAGCGGGAGGCGCTCGTCTCTGGCTTTCGCATCCTGGGCGAAGGACAGCTATCTCTGACGAAATTCCTGATCCTGACGGACACGCCGCAAGACCTGAAAGATTTCCGCAAGCTGCTTGAGCATGTCCTGGCTAGAGTACGCTGGGAGAGCGATCTTTTCATCTTCTCCAACATCTCCATGGACACGCTGGATTACACGAGCGGCAAGGTCAACGAGGGAAGTAAGGCGATACTGCTTGGCCTGGGGGAGGCCGTGCGTGAATTGCCGCGCGAGTTCAGGGGCGCGCTGCCGCGTGGGGTGAAGCGCGCAGAGGTTTTCTGCGCGGGCTGCCTGGTCGTCGAGGGAGCGCCCTTCGCGGAGGACGAAACTGAGGCCGCGCGGCTGGCACAGGAAGAAGCCTTCGCCGAGTGGCCCCTGATTGTGCTGCACGACGATGCGAGTGTGGCTCTGAAGGCGTCGGACTTTCTCTGGGCCACGTGGACTCGCTTTGAGCCGGCCGCGGACATTCACGCGGCGGAAACCAGAATCGTCCGCCAGCATCTAGCCTACAGCCCGCCTGTGGTGATTGACGCGCGTATGAAACCGGGTTTCCCGGCAGAGTTAATCGTGCGCCCGGACGTGAAGGAGAGAGTTGATCGCCGCTGGCGTGACTACTTCCCGCAAGGCGCAGATTGGGATAACTAATGCCTGGACCCGGAAAGAAACTCATCCTCAGAGTTGCGGCTGCGCTGCTGCTCGTCCTCGCGCTCCTGGCCGCTTACGTTTTCCTGATAGAGCCGAATCGCCTGGTGATGAAGGAAGAGACTATTGAGCTAGCGGGCTGGCCCGCGGGGTTTGAGAATCTAAAAGTCGCCGTCGTCTCAGACCTGCACGTCGGCTCGCCCTTCATCAACGAGGAGAAACTCGACTACATCACGTTGCTGGTCAACGGAGCGCAGCCGGACATGGTCGTCCTGCTGGGAGATTTCATGTCGTCCGTGCGCGGTGGCCGGGTGGTCGAGCCGGAAGTCATCGCCGCGCATTTGAAGAATCTGCGCGCGCGCCTGGGCGTCTTCGCAGTGCTCGGCAATCACGACTGGTGGTATAACGGTCAGCGCGTCAGGCGCGCTCTCGAAAATGCAGGCATCCGCGTCCTGGACGATGAAGTGGCGCGAGTCGAGAGGAATGGGCAGGCAATCTGGCTGGTCGGCTTTAAAGACGCCTGGACGAACCGGACGGACATCGAAGGGGTCCTGAGAAAAGTCACGGACAATAGCCCCATCGTGGGCTTAACTCACAACCCCGATCTCTTCGTGAGGATTCCACAGAACGTCCTGCTCACGCTGGCCGGGCACACACACGGCGGGCAGGTCAATCTCCCGTTCTTCGGGCGAATCAGGGTGCCTTCGGAGTACGGCCAGCGCTATGCCGCCGGGCACGTCCTGGAGAATAATCATCACCTGTACGTCACGACCGGAATTGGGACGAGCATCATCCCTATTCGCTTTCGCGTCCCGCCGGAAATAGTAATCCTGACCCTCAAGACTTCCGCGCCTGAAGGCGCAAAGTGAGAACATGACATGACCGACGCGCAGCGCGAGGCCGGGGAAGAGACGCACAACGTCGTCGAAACGAGACGGACGACCTGCTGCATTGTCGGCGGCGGGCCGGGCGGCGCGATTCTGGCCCTGCTGCTCGCGCGAAAGAATATAGAGGTCTTGCTCCTTGAAGCACACGAGGACTTCGACCGAGATTTCCGCGGCGACA
>DATEMM010000012.1:0-11266 GCA_035275605.1 Pyrinomonadaceae bacterium | reverse complement strand
CGGCGGTGCTGAAGTTCCTGACGGCGAATTGACGTTGAGTTCGGCGGCGACAAATTTAAACAGGGATGGACAGGATGGACAGGATGGAAGACAAATGATGAATGCGGAATGCGGAATAATGAATAGAAATCAAGTTGTCTTTCATTCATCATTCCGCGTTCATCGTTCATCGTTTCTTCCTCATCCTGTCTATCCTGTCCATCCCTGTTAATTCTTTCTTCGCTTCATCCTCAACTATTACCTACGCGCCGGGCAGCCGTCACGAAGTCGCGCACACGTCCCCTCTCTTTCCTTCCCGGCTCGCTCTCCAAACAACTGCACGCGTCCACCCCGAAGGGTTCGACCGCCGCGATCGCCTCCGAGACGTTATCCGGCGACAATCCGCCGGCCAGCCACAGCTTCGGGACCAGCTCTCTCACACGCCTGGCAACTTCCCAATCAACAACTCGCCCTGTCCCGCCACGGTTCTCGCTCGAATAGGCATCAAGCAGAATCGCGTCCGTTTCATATTCGCTCGCATCCCTTGGCTCAAAATCCTGGCCCACCCTCAGCGCCTTGATACGGAATCGCCCCTTGATCGCGCGGCAGTACGCGGGCGTTTCGTCTCCGTGCAACTGCACGGCACTGAGCCCGGCCAGGTCGGCCACGCGCTCGACCTCCTCCGGGCTCTCCTCGTTGACGAAGACGCCGACCGTCATCACCTTGGAAGGCAACCGCTCGATGATGCATCGCGCGTCGGCGGGCGCTATGAAGCGCGGGCTTCGCGCGTAGAAGTTGAACCCGAGCGCGTCCGCGCCCGCCTCCACGCTCGCGAGCGCGTCCTCCAGATTCGTGATGCCGCAGATTTTGACGAACATTAGTTGACGACGAACTGCCGGTAGTGATCGAACCGCTCCAGTATCAGGCTGACGTAAGTGACGGGTTCGATGCCTCTGCAAAAGCCGAACTTGACGACCGAGTCGGCGGCGTACTGCTGCGTCGATTTCTGGAGCAGCCAGTAAGAGACATCGTCCCAGCGCGTCGGGTCGCCGCCGTATTTCTCCGTCAGGCGCTGAGCGTCTTCGACGTGCCCCGCCCCGCAGTTGTAAGAGGCCAGGATGAATTTCAGCCGTTCGCCCTCGTCCGGGATTCGCGCGCTCCAGCGCTCGGTCAGCCACCTCAGGAACCTGACCGCCCCTGCGACGTTCTCTTCCGGGTTGAGCGGGTCATGCACGCCGTACTCGCGCGCGGTCCGCGGCATCAATTGCAGCAGCCCCGTCGCCCCGGCCCAGGAGTGCGCCGCCGGCCTGAAGCGGGATTCCTGAAACACCTGGGAGGCCAGGAGCCGCCAGTCCCAGTGTAGCTCCGCCGCGTATTTTTTTATCAACTCATCGAACTCGCAGAGCTTGCCCGTCGTGGAAGTAAGATACTCGCTCGTCACGCGCTCGCGGTAGCTGCGGCGGTCCACAAAATATTTTTTGTAGAGCCGGTCGAAGAGCGACCCGTTTTTCTTCTCCTCGATCCAGCGATTGAGTTCCGACTCAAGCTCAGGCGCGTTTTTTCTCACGGCCCAGGCGACGCTGTGCGAGTGTCCGACGATCGGCCGAATCTTCAGATTCTTAAACTCCGCCTCCTTCAATTCCGCCAGGTTGCTTTGCATGACCGTGAACTCGACTTCGCCCGCGGCCACTTTCTGTGCCAGCGCCTCGTCCTCTATCTTCCCGCCCATCTCGACGACGTTGATGTCGCCCGAGATGTTGTCGGACAGCTCAACCAGGGTGCGGTGGTAAGCGCTTTTTTCGGGCAGCGTGACCGTCTGCCCGGCCAGTTGCGCGGGCCGCGTGACGCGCCGCGCCTGAATCTCTGTCTCCGGCAACTCCTCGTCCGGGCCTGGCTGAAGCGCCTTCTCGGCAGGCTCCGGCAGGTTAGCCTTTTCCGGCGGCAGCGCCTGCTGCACGAGCGCTGGCTCCGTGCGGTAAAGCTCGCGCGTGAAGGAGACGTTCTTTTTGTCCTCCTCGGTCGGTATCAGGCGCGACGCGACCAGGTCGCCCTCGCCCGCGTTGAGCAGCGGGTAGAGGCTTTTGCGGTCCGTGACGACGACCACCTTCAGGGCCACGCCCTGTTCTTTGGCGAACGCCTGTAGGAGCTCGTACTCATAGCCGAGCGGTTCCCCGCGATAGAGAAAATAGGTCGTGGAGTTGTAGGGCGCGAGGACGATTAACTGGCCGCGCTTCTTTATCTCCGCCAGGTCCCTGCTGACCGGCTCGACCATCGGCAGATCGGTGCGGCGGTCAATCTGGTCAACCGCCTCGAAGTCTGGCGGCTTGGCACGCCTCAGGCGGCTGATGAAGAAGATGGTCAAGGCCACGCCGATGACGAGTGTGGCCGATACAATCAGTCCGGTGCGGATTCTCGCGGTCACGGATACGTACCCTTCCCCGTCCACTGTTATTGTCAGACTGGAATAATTGATGGTACTGCCGCGGGGGAGGTGGGAACGAAAAGCTTTTATGTTAAATGCCGCGTGAAGTCAATGCCTGGAGAGGAGCGCGCTCGCTTCTCCTAACAACTCTCGGAGAGCATTGCCTGGCCGCTCGGCTTTCATCAAGGTCTCGCCGATGAGGAATCCTTTGTAGCCCAGGTCGCGCAGGCGGCTGATGTCCTCGGCCGAGCGCAGGCCGCTCTCGGCCACCAGCACTGCGCCCGCAGGAGCTTCGCCAGCGAGTTGAGCTGAAACGTCCAGCGAAACCTGAAACGTGCGCAGGTCGCGATTGTTGACCCCGATGAACGTTGCGCCCGCTGTCACGGCACGGCGCATCTCATCTTTGGTATGCACCTCGACGAGCGCGTCCATGCCCAGCTCTTCCTCTGCGACGCGCCGCAGGTGTGCCAGCCTGTCATCATCCAGCGCGGCGACTATCAGAAGCAGCGCGGCCGCGCCCTCACGCGCAGCCTCGTAGAGTTGATATTCATCGAAGATGAAATCCTTGCGCAGCACTGGTATTTCCACGGCCGCCGCCACGGCCCGCAGGTCTTCCAGTGAGCCCTGAAAACGATCCTCCTCCGTCAGGACGGAAATCGCCGCCGCCCCTCCCCTCTCGTAAGCGAGCGCAATCTGCCCTGGCTCCGCGCCGTCCCGAATCACTCCCTTCGACGGCGAAGCGCGCTTGAACTCTGCGATGACGTTCACTCGCTCGCGATTATCAAGGGCACTGCGAAGAGCGTGCGGGCGAGAATTGCGCCGCACCTCTTCGGCCTCCGCGCGCAGGACTTCCAGCGGGCGCTCTTCCTTAGCCCGCTCCAGCCGCGCGCGCTTGAGGGCCATAATCTCCGTCAGGAAATTCATTCCGGCATCAACGCTCATCACCTGTTGGTCTCTTCGATTAGTCGTTCCAACCTACCGGCGGCGGCCCCACTGTCTATGCTCTCTTCGGCGAGCCTCGCCGCCGAGTAGAGGTCTGCCGCCCGGCCCCCGACGAAAAGCGCGGCGGCCGCATTCGCGACGACGAGAGCGCGCGCTTCGTCACGCCTCTTTCCCTGTAGGACCTCGCGGATCACAAGCGCGTTCGCCTCGGCGTCGCCGCCGCGCAGGTGTGCCAGCGTCTCGTGCCCGAGGCCAAAATCTTCCGGCGTGACCTCGAAGGTCCTGACGCCCTTGCCTGAGCGCGCTTCGGCGACGAAAGTCTCGCCCTCCAGCGTCACCTCGTCTAGGCCGTCCTGCCCGTGAACCACCCAGGCGTGCTCCGTTCCGAGCGCGACGAGCGCCTGTGCCAGCGGCTCGACCAGCGCCCTGTGCCAGACCCCTATGATCTGCCGCGTCGCGCAGGCGGGGTTGGTCAGCGGGCCGAGCAGATTGAAGACCGTCCGCAGGCCCAATTCGCGGCGCACGCTCGCCACGCGCCTGGTCGCCCCGTGGTAGAGCGGCGCGAACATGAAGCAGATGCCCAGCTCGTTCAGGCACTTTTCGGAGACTTCGGGCGAGGCGGAGACCTGAACGCCGAGCGCCGCCAGGACGTCCGCGCTCCCAGAGCGGCTCGTCGCCGCGCGCGCGCCGTGCTTGGCGACCGCGAGGCCCGCCCCGGCGATGACGAAGGCGGCGGCGGTCGAGACGTTGAAGGTCTTGGCGTGGCTGGAGCCCGTCCCCGCTGTGTCTATGAAAGGACCGTGAAGGCAGTTGATGCGGACGGCGCGCGCGCGCATGGCCTGAGCCATGCCCGTCAGCTCTTCGACCGTCTCGCCCTTGACGGCCAGGGCGACCAGCGCCGCGGCAATCTGCGCGTCGGTCGCGGAGTCATCGAGCAGCGCGTCAAGAAAGGCGCGCGCCTCATCGCGCGACAAGTCCTGGCCGCGCATCAGGCGCAGCGACAGTCCTCGTAAGATTGATCCGGCCTGCGGCTCCTCCACACGCGCTGGAGTCTCCGTCAGCCATGCTGGGCGGGACATAAAGCAGGAGTCAGAAGTCAGAATCCAGAAGCCAGAATAAAAGAAAAACCGGAAGAATGGTTCTCAGCCTTATATTCTGAATTCTGACTTCTGGATTCTGACTCCGTTTTTCCTTTCATATCCTTAAGAAATTCGAGAGCAGGCGTTTCCCGTCGGCCGTCAGGATTGATTCGGGGTGAAACTGCACGCCCTCTATCTTCAGCTCGCGGTGGCGCAGGCCCATGATGACGCCGTCGGGCGTGGTGGCCGAGACCTCCAGGCACTCCGGCAAACTCTCGCGCTCGACCACGAGCGAATGATAGCGCCCGGCCTTGAAACGGTAATCCATCCCATCGAAGATGGTGCGCCCGTCGTGACACACCTCGGACGCCTTGCCGTGAACGAGCGTGGGCGCGCGCACGACGCTGCCGCCATAGACCTGCGCGATTGCCTGATGCCCCAGACAGACGCCTAGGATGGGGACGCGCCCTGCGAACTGCTCGATCATAGCCATGGAGACGCCGGCGTCTTCCGGCCTGCCAGGCCCCGGCGAGATCAGAATCTTGTCCGGGCAGCAGTGTGCCTCTACCTCCTCGATTGTCACCTCGTCGTTGCGGCGCACCTCCACCTCCTCGCCCAGCTCGCCCAGGTACTGCACCAGGTTGTAGGTGAAAGAATCGTAGTTGTCTATGACGAGAATGTGCATTCGCTCTGGCCTTCCCCCCCTTGTGGATTGTAGTAGCGACCTTGCACTTCAAGCAAATAAAAGATTTTCACTCGTGGTATTATCCCGCTTCACCAAGAATACGTAGCCCAAGGAGCCCTAACGAATGTACAGAACTCTCATCCTGGCCATCATCCTCCTCTTCAACGCCGCGCTGTCGTCGCCGGTGGGTGCGACGGAGCCAACGCAGCAGCAGGGCACGAACCTCGCGCGGCTGCTGCGCTTCCCGGACATACACGGCGACCTGATCGCCTTCGTCTATGCCGGTGACATCTGGACTGTGCCATCAGCGGGTGGCACAGCGCGGCGGCTCACTTCGCATCCTGGGCTGGAGCTTTTCCCCAAGTTCTCGCCCGACGGGCGCTGGATTGCCTTCTCAGGCGAGTACACGGGCACGCGCCAGGTCTTCGTGATTTCCGTTGACGGGGGCGAGCCGCGCCAGCTCACCTACCGCAACGATGTGGGCGCGCTGCCCCCGCGCGGCGGCTGGGACAACATCGTCTACGGGTGGACGCCCGACGGCAAGAACGTGCTCTTCCGCGCCAACCGAGTCCCTTTCAGCAACCGCCTGGGCCGCCCGCACCTCGTAGCCTTCGAGGGCGGGCAGGAGCAGCCCCTGCCTATCACGGAAGGCGGCGCG
Source organism: Pyrinomonadaceae bacterium (assembly GCA_035275605.1). Taxonomy (GTDB): domain Bacteria; phylum Acidobacteriota; class Blastocatellia; order Pyrinomonadales; family Pyrinomonadaceae; genus QHXM01. The sequence continues at coordinate 5,501 of DATEMM010000012.1, read as the reverse complement.
GCCAGCTATTCGCCGGACGGCAACCGCTTGGCCTACACTCCCATCTCGAACGAGTTTCGCGGGTGGAAGCGCTATCGCGGCGGGCAGTCGCCGGACGTCTGGATCTACGACCTGGCGCGCGGGCAGGCCGAGCAGATTACCTCGACCCGCGCACAGGACATGGTGCCGGTCTGGCTCGGCGACACGATCTACTATTTGTCCGACCGCGACTGGACGATGAACGTCTTCGCCTACGACACGCGCACTAAAAAGACGCGCAAGGTGACTAACCACTCTGACTACGACGTGCTCTGGCCGAGCGGGTCCGGCGACGAGCTGGTCTACGAGGTGGGCGGCTACATACATCGCCTGGACACTCGGTCCGGTAAAGAGGAGCGTGTCCCCATACGCGTCTACGGCGACTTCCCGGACACGGTTCCCTACTTCAAGAACGTCAAGTCGAACATCAACTCGTTTTCGCTTTCGCCGAGCGGTGCGCGTGCCCTCTTCGACGCGCGCGGGGACGTTTTCACAGCGCCGGCCAAAGAGGGCGAGGTGCGTAACCTGACCGCTTCGCAGGGCGTGCGCGAGATCGCCCCGGCCTGGTCGCCCGACGGGCGCTGGGTCGCTTACCTGAGCGACCGCACGGGCGAATACGAAATTTACGTCAGGCCGAGCGACGGCATAGGCGAGGAGCGCCGCGTGACGACGGACGGTGACATCTGGCGATTCTCCATCGTCTGGTCGCCGGACAGCCGCTACCTGGCCTACGGCGACAAGAAGCAGCGCCTGCGCTACGTGGACGTGGCTTCGGGCAGGACCACGGAGGTTGACCACAGCACGACCAACGACATCACCAGCTACTCCTGGGCTCCGGACAGTCGCTGGATTGCCTACACGAAACTAGGCAACAACCAGTTCTCGGAAATCTGGATTTACTCGCTCGCCGGCGGCAACGCGCGCAGGTTAACGGGCGGGATGACGAGCGACACCCAGCCGGTCTTTGACCCGAAGGGGCGCTACCTCTACTTCCTTTCCAACCGCGACTTCAACCTGACCTTCAGCAGTTGGGAGTTCAACTACATCTACACCAACCCGACGCGCGTCTACGTCGGACTCCTGTCCGCGGACGGCCCGGCGCTCTTCCTTCCGGGAAGCGACGAGGAGCGCATCAAGACCAGGGAGATGCCGCTCACGCCGCCGCCCAACCCTGCGCAGGCCCCGCCCGCGCAGGGCGCGAAGGCGCAAACGCCGACGCCAGGCGAACAGCCTACGCCTGCTGCGACACCTGCGGCCACGCCTGCCGCCGAGGCGAAGCCAGAGGAGAAGAAGCCCGCGCAGGGCGGGTCCGCGACGAACGTCAAGATTGATTTCGAAAATTTCGAGAATCGCGTGCGCGCCATTCCCGGCCCTCCCAGCAACTACCGGCGGCTGACGGCGACGCCGGACGGCGCGCTCTACATGTCCGGGCCCGGCAAGCTCTCGCTCTACAACCTGACGGCCAAGGCCGAACAGACGATCCTTGACGGTATACAGAACTACGACCTCTCGGACGACGGCAAGCAGATCATCTTTCAGGCGGGCGAGAACTTCGGCATTGTGCCAGTCAGCCCTGGACAGAAGCCGGACGCCGGACTCTTGAAGCTCGACGGGATGACGATGAAGATTGATCCGAAAGCCGAGTGGGCGCAGGAGTACACGGACGCCTGGCGTATCCTGCGCGACTGGTTCTACGACCCGAACATGCACGGCGTGGATTGGAACGCCATCCGCGCCAAGTACGGCCAGCTCGTGCCCTACATAGCCAACCGCGAAGACCTCAACTTCCTGTTGACCGAGATGGGCAGCGAATTGATGGCCGGTCACGTCTACGTCGAGCGCGGCGACGACTCTCCGCGCGTGACGCGAACCGAAGGAGGGCTGCTTGGGGCCGAGATAGTCCCGGACGCTTCCGGCTACTTCAAGATTACGAAAATCTATCCGGGCGAGAACTGGCACGAGAGCTTCCGCTCGCCGCTGACGGAGCCGGGCGTCAAGGCCAGGGTCGGCGATTACGTGATTGCGGTTGACGGGCGCTCGACGCGCGGGGTGAAAAACTTCTACGAGCTGACAGAGGGCAAGGGCGACCGCGCCGTGACGCTCACGCTCAACAGCCGGCCCGATGCGGCGGGCGCGCACGACGAGCGCGTCCGTCCCATCAAGAGCGAATCCAATCTGCGCTACCTGGATTGGGTAGAGGCGCAGCAGGCCCTGGTGGATAAACTTTCGGGCGGGCGCATCGGCTACATACACGTCCCGAACACTGCGGTTGAAGGTAATCGTGAGCTTTTCAAAAACTTCTACCCGCAGACGCGCAAGGAGGCGCTCATCATCGACGACCGCTACAACGGCGGCGGGTTCATCCCGGACAGGATGATCGAGCTTCTGGAGCGCAAGCCGCTCAGCTACTGGTCGCGGCGCGGCATAGGCACGGTCTCGACGCCCGGCTTCTCGCACCTGGGGCCGAAGGCTATGTTGATTAACGGCTATGCGGGGTCTGGCGGCGACGCGCTTCCCTATTACTTCCGGGAGCGCGGGATCGGCCGCATCTTTGGCACAACGACGTGGGGCGGCTTGATCGGCCTCTCCGGCACTCCTTCGATTGCCGACGGCGGGACTTTGTCGGCCCCGACCTTCCGGTTCATGAACACTGAAGGGCAGTGGGTGGTCGAGGGCGTGGGCGTTGACCCGGACGTGGAAGTGGTGGACAGGCCGGACGCGACGGCGCGCGGCGAAGACCCGACGCTCGAAGCGGCGGTGAAATATTTGATGGAAGAGCTGCGCCGCAACCCGCCCCACAGGCCGACGCCTCCCCCGCCGCCGGTATTAAGGCAGCAGGCAGTGAGCAATAAGCGGTGATCAGTGGTCAGTGGTCGGTGGTCAGTGGCCAGTAATTGAGTATTCGGTTAATTGCCGCGTAGCGGCAGCGTGAATTTAGCCCGGCCTTTTAAGGCTGGGAGAGGCAGCAGCAATCAAATGGCGTCGCGTCAGCGACGCGTGAACCGGGGTGGCCGTAACGATTCACGCGTCGCTGACGCGACGCCCATTTTATTTCATCCGTGTTCCCGGCCTTAAAAGGCTGGGCTAAACTCAACTTGCCGCTACGCGGCAATTAACCGAATACTCAATTACTGGACACTGACCACCGACCACCGACCACTGCTCACTGCTCACTGACTGCTGCTTTTCACGCACTGCTCGACGATAGCGCGTGTGAGGCGGACTGGCTTCAACGGCTTTTCGCCTTCGGTCTCGGCTTTGTTGAGGGCGTCCACGACCTCCATCCCGCGCGTGACGCGGCCGAAGGCGGAGAATTTTCCGTCGAGCTGCGCGGCCTCGTTGACGAGGATGAAGAAGTGCGTCGTCGCGCTGTTCGGCTCGTCAGGCCGCGCCATCGAGACGATGCCGCGCACGTGCTTGACGTAGCTCGGCTCGTCCACGATCTTTCGCATCGCGCGCTTTGCCATCTCATAATTCCACTTCTGCCCGGTCGAGAGGTTCCCGCCCTGCACGACGAAGTCTTTGACGACGCGGCTAAAAGTCGTCGTGTCGAAAGCGCCCGTCGCCGCGAGGTTGAGAAAGTTGCGGACGGTCTCGGGCGCGGCCTCGGCCAGCATCTCTATCTCGATTGTGCCAGCCTCTGTCTCAAGCCTCACGCACTGGCCCGCCATCTTCTCGACTGGCGCTCCGTCGAAGGGCTCGCGCGCCTGCGGCGTCTGGACCTCGGCCGGGCGCGTGTTGCTTTTCTTCGGCTCGGCCGTGCCTTCCGCCTTCTGCGGCGCAGTTGTCGTGGTCGGCCCAGGCTGCGGCTCTTGTGCCACGGCCCGCGACGAAAGCGTGAAAGTAAAAACTATTACGGCGAAGAACGCTGCGCCCTTGCTCAATTTCATAATCCTTTCTCGGCCATCTCTATGGCGCGCAGGAGCGCGCGCGCTTTGTTAATCGTCTCTTCGTATTCGCGCTCAGGGATGGAGTCGGCGACGATGCCTGCGCCGGCCTGAACGTCGGCGCGCCCGTCGCGCATGACGATGGTGCGGATGGCTATGCACGAATCAAGGTTCTGCGCGTAGTCCATGTAGAGAATCGCCCCGGCGTAGACGCCCCGCGCTCCCTTTTCTAGCTCGCGGATAATCTCCATCGCGCGCACCTTCGGCGCGCCCGTGACCGTCCCCGCCGGAAAGCAGGAGGCGAGCGCATCGAAACGGTCCAGGCCGTCGCGGAGCCTTGCGCGCAGGCTCGTCACCAGGTGCTGCACGTGCGAGTACCGCTCGACCGTCATCAGATCATCGACCTCGACCGAGCCGTAATCCGCCACACGGCCCAGGTCGTTGCGCCCGAGGTCTACCAGCATAGTGTGCTCGGCCACTTCCTTCTCGTCCGCGCGCATCTCTTCGCCGAGGAGCCAGTCCTCGGCTTCAGTCGCGCCGCGCCGGCGCGTGCCCGCGATGGGCCGGTAGTCAAGGCGCTGGCCGCGACAGCGCACCAGCATCTCCGGCGATGCGCCGATGATTGATTCGTCGCCGAGACGGAAGAAGTACATGTAGGGCGACGGGTTCGTCGCGCGCAAGGCACGATAGATGGCGACTGGATCGGCCGTGACCTTCTTCGTGAACCGCTGCGAGAGCACGGCCTGGTAGCAATCGCCCGCGCTGATGTGTTCCTGCACGCGGCGCACGGCCTCTTCGAACTCTTTGCGCGTCCAGTTGGACTCGACGGCAGTTTCGCCCGCAGCCTTTTTGTGCCGCCCCTGTGCCCGCAATGACCCGCTTTTGAGGAGCAGCTTTTCGATGCGCTCTGTCTCTTCGACCGCGCTCTCGTAAAGCTGTCGCAGGCGCTCGTGGCTACCCTCGGCCTCTTCAGTCAGGACGATTGAGGTGATTTCCACGCGCTGGCGCACGCGGTCGAAGGCGAGCACCGTGCGATAGAACATCCAGACCGCGTCGTCTCCTTGAGCTTTCACGCCGTCATCCGTTTCCAGCGAAGGCTCGAACCACCTGGCCGCTTCGTAGGACAGATAGCCGACCGCGCCTCCTGCGAGCGGGGCGAGGCCGCTGCGACGCGCGAGTTCCCTGTCGCGGAAATATTCTCGCGCAAAGTCTGTGGCCCGCGCGCCGCGAAGAATCTCTCGCTCGCCGTTTCTCTCGACGATGGTGTCGCCCGCGCGCCCACGCACGACCATCTCAGGGTTTGCGCCGAGGAAAGAGTAGCGCGCGACGCGCTCGCCTCCCTCGATGGATTCCAGCAGGAAGGCGTACTGCGCCCCTTCGGCCACGCGCATGAACGCGCCGACGGGCGTTTGCAAATCCGCCAGCACGCTTCGCACCACCGGCACGACGTTCCCGCGCCCGGCCTCCGCCAGAAACTCCTCGAATGTTGCGGGGTGAAGATCAAGCATAAAGAAATACTGAGCAGCCGTTTGAAAAGTCTGAAAGCCCCGAGGGGGCGTCATATAATAGCCTGGGGCAACGCCCCAGGTCACAGAC
>DATEMM010000011.1:0-10087 GCA_035275605.1 Pyrinomonadaceae bacterium | reverse complement strand
TACGGCGCGGGTTTCGCTTATTGTGCTCGTTGTCAATCATCTTTTTGCAGGCTCGGCAATAACCTTGCAATCCGTCTTTTCTAGGTGCGCTCCGGTGGAATTCGCTTGTGTCTTTAATACTTTCGCAGCGGCAACACTGCTTCTGCATTCCAGTCTTTTCAACAAGACGAGCTTTCGTCATGGCTCTAACTCCTTCCGAATAGCTGCGAATTTTAGCAGATAAGACTTAATATAAAATAAGGAACCCTATGAGCGAGAACCTACAATCAGAGCAACGCCTTTCCGCCTTAACCGTTGAAGAAAAAAGGTTGCGCGAATCGCATGCGCACACGGCGCATTGGAAGCGTTGGGGGCCGTACCTTGCGGAGCGTGCGTGGGGCACCGTGCGTGAAGACTACAGCGCGGACGGCTCTGCCTGGGCCTACTTTCCGCACGACCACGCGCGCTCGCGCGTCTATCGCTGGAACGAGGACGGGCTGGCCGGTCTCTCCGACCGCCACCAGCTCATCTGCTTCGCTCTCTCCGTCTGGAACGGGCGCGACCCAATCCTCAAGGAGAGACTGTTCGGCCTGGGCGGTCCCGAAGGCAATCACGGCGAGGACGTCAAGGAGTACTACTTTTACCTGGACTCCACCCCGACGCACTCCTACATGAAATACCTGTACAAGTACCCGCAGGCAGAGTTCCCCTACGCACGCCTGATCGAGGAGAACCGCAAGCGCGGCAAGAGAGCCGCCGAGTACGAGTTGCTGGAAACCGGGGCCTTCGACGAAGACCGCTACTTCGACATCTTCGTCGAGTACGCCAAGGCTAACGTCGAGGACATACTGATTCGCATCAACGTGGTCAATCGCGGGCCGGAGCAGGCCGTGCTTCATCTATTGCCCACCATCTGGTTTCGCAATCGCTGGTCCTGGGGATACGACAAGCCGCGCCCGGCGCTGCGCAACGGCGCGAGCGCAGGTGAAACGGACTTCGCCCTGATCGAGCTGGAGCACGAGTACTACGGCCATCGCCTGCTCTACTGTGAAGGCGCTCCCGAGCTGCTCTTTACGGAGAACGAGACGAACCTACAACGACTCTACGGCGTCGCCAACCCCTCGCCATACGTCAAAGACAGCATTAACGATTACGTCGTCCGCGGCGCGCGCGAAGCCGTTAACCCTGCGCAAAAGGGGACGAAGGCCGCCGCACACTACCTGCTGACCGTTGACCCCGGCGAGACGAAGACTGTGCGCCTGCGCTTCGCTCCAGCCGAAGCGCTGCCCCGTAACGCTTCGGTCTTTGGCACAGGCTTCGACGGGATTTTTTCGGAGCGTGAGCGTGAGGCCGACGAGTTTTACGCGCGCGTCATTCCGCAGAGCCTTGGCCCTGATGCGCGGAACGTCATGCGGCAGTCTCTCGCCGGGATGCTCTGGTCAAAGCAGTACTACCATTACGTGGTCGAGCAGTGGCTGAAAGGGGACCCGGCGTCGCCGCCCCCGCCCGCCGAGAGATGGGAGGGGCGCAATCACAACTGGACGCACCTCTACAACGCGGACGTCATCTCCATGCCGGACAAGTGGGAATATCCCTGGTACGCCGCCTGGGATTTGGCCTTCCACTGCATCCCGCTCGCGCTCGTCGATTCGGACTTCGCCAAAGAGCAGCTCGTCCTGATGTTGAGGGAGTGGTACATGCACCCGAACGGGCAGATTCCCGCTTACGAGTGGGCGTTTGGCGACGTCAACCCGCCCGTCCACGCCTGGGCAGCCTGGCGCGTCTACAAGCTCGAAGAGAAGCAGCGCGGCGTGGGCGACCGTGTCTTCCTCGAAAGAGTCTTTCATAAGCTGATGCTCAACTTCACCTGGTGGGTCAACCGCAAGGACCTGGAGGGGAACAACATCTTCGAGGGCGGCTTTCTGGGCCTGGACAACATAGGCGTCTTCGACCGCAACTCGCAGCTCCCCGACGGCAGCTTCATAGAGCAGTCGGACGGGACGAGCTGGATGGCCATGTACACGCTGAACCTGCTGGCGATTGCCATTGAGCTGGCCCGCCAGGACCCCGCCTACGAGGACGTCGCCAGCAAGTTCTGGGAGCACTTCATCTTCATCGCGCACGCGATGAATAACATCGGGCGAGACAACGTGGAGCTGTGGAACGAAGAGGATGGTTTCTATTACGACGTGCTGCACACGCGCGACGGCCGCCACATCCCCATGCGCGTGCACTCTATGGTCGGCCTGATTCCGCTCTTTGCGGTCGAAACGCTTGAGCCGGAGATGCTCGAAAATTTGCCTGGCTTCCATCGCCGCATGGAGTGGTTCATACAGAACCGCACGGACCTGACCGGCAACGTCGCCAGCATGGAAACTCCCGGAAGAAAGATGCGGCGGCTGCTCTCGGTCGTCAACCAGACGCGCCTGCGGCGCATTTTAGAGAGGATGCTGGACGAGCGGGAATTTTTATCGCCCTACGGCGTGCGCGCTCTCTCGCTCTTTCACCGCGAACATCCCTACACGCTCAAACTGGACGGGCGAGAGCACCGCGTGGACTATGAACCCTCGGATTCGACGACGGAGCTGTTCGGCGGCAATTCCAACTGGCGCGGCCCGGTCTGGTTCCCTGTCAACTACCTGCTGATTGAGTCACTGCAAAAGTTTCATCGTTACCTGGGCGATGGCTTCCGCGTAGAATGCCCGACCGGCTCCGGCCGGATGATGACGCTGATGGAAGTCGCGGCCGAAATCTCGCGCCGCCTGTCCAGACTCTTCCTGCGCGACGAAGCTGGACGCCGCCCCGTCTACGGCCAGACGGAAAAGTTCCAGTCCGACCCCAACTGGCGCGACCTCCTGCTCTTCTACGAATACTTCCACGGCGACCACGGCGCGGGCCTCGGGGCAAGCCATCAAACGGGCTGGACCGGACTGGTCGCTAACCTGCTCCAACAGAGCGGAGAATGATTCGATTGCGGAATACGGATTTCGGATTGCGGATTGAAAAGATAAGCAGCTCTATTCTTAAATCCGCAATCCGAAATCCCAAATCCGCAATCGTCACGCGCTGACCGCAGCGCCTGTGGTCGGCTGGGTGGCTTCGGGCGCTTGGCCCGTGCGCGCGTGATAGAGGTCTGCCAGGCGCTGCTCATGCTTGGCTATGTCCACTTCGATCTCGTCCAGAACGGCGGCGGTCGCCGGGTCCGTTAAGGAGTTCCGCAGGTTGTTGGCGTCCACGACCCCCGTTTGCAAATCTCCCAGGGCGCGGCGCAGGACCGAGAGGTCGTTGTTCGATTGCAGCCAGCCTTTCAGCGTCGCCCAGGCCCCGCTGCCGGCAGCCTGGAAACTCTCCGTTTCGCCCAGGGCCCTGAGACGTCCTTCGAGCTTCCCTATGTGTGCCAGTTTCGTCTCGCGTATCTCTTTGCAGACTGAGCGCAGCTCCGCGTCCGTGACCTTCTCCGCGTAGTGCTCAAACGCGGTCACGGCGTAACGCTCGCCGCGTATCGCCGTGTTGACGGCATCCACTATCTCGCTCTTGCTGGAGCCGCCCCACTCTTCGGCCAGCTTCCACCACTCGGCTTCGCTGCTGGACTCGACGGGCAACTCCCTGTCCTCCAATTCAAGGGCGAGGCGGCTGAGAATGGCCGTGGTGAAGATGGGCAAATCCGCAGGGCGGCGCGAGGTTATCAGTTGGCCGTCCACGGCGAGCGGCTCGTCCACGAAGTTGGCCCCGGCGTTCTGCATGTCTTTGCGTATGGCGCGAAAGCCGGTCGCGCGTTTTCCTTTCAGGAGGTCGCCCTCGATTAGCACCTGCGGCCCGTGACAGACGGCCGCAACCAGTTTCCCCTGCTCGACCGCGTCCTGCACAAAGTGCACGGTCTTCATGTTGGTCCGCATAGTGTCCGGAGCCATGCCACCTGGAATGATTACGGCGTCGAAATCACTGGCGCGCGCTTCGGTCGTCGTGCCGTCCGCTTTAATTGACGCCTTCCCCTGCTTACCATTGTAGGTTTCATTCACGCGCGAGCCGAGCACGGTTACTTCCGCCCCGGCCGCCTTCAACGCCGTGTAGGGAATCTGAAACTCCGAATCCTCAAAGTTCTGTTCGATAAGGATGGCGACTTTCTTCTTAGCCTTCGTCTGGTCTGCGCTCATACTATCTTCTCCTTCCTCAAATCAATTGGGAGGCCCCGCTTAGGGGAGCCTCGTCAAGACACACGTATGCATGCCTGCTGCGGATTTGGCAAGAGATATGCCAGACCGCTCCAACGGCTAAAGGCTGTGGGAAATGATGTCGGGTGGCCGCGCGGGCCGCGCAGAACCCGTACAGGCGTGGAGTGAATCCGTTCGGAAACAGTAGCCGAAAAGAGTTTGAAGCGAAGAGATGAGCTTACTGCGAGCCTGTTTCCGGTTCGGGGTCGGCGAACAGGCCATAGAAGGCGTATGAGGCGCGCGGGCCGCTCACCTGAAGTCTCCAGCTTTTGAAGTCCGAAGATGAGAGGCAGTTGTTGCCGCGCCCCTGTAGGATGAGGCGGAATCTGGTCCCAGGGGCGATGCCTTTCCTGAAAAACCCGCTCCCGCCGACTCGCCCCTCCAGACGCCACTCCTTGTAGAGAATTGGCCCGGCGCTCCCCTCCGGGTAATCGTGCAAATCCGCTCCGAAGAAGGTTGCCGTCCTCGGCAGAAAGAGCGTCAGCGAGCCCGTCTCGCCGCGCTCACCCTTAAACGTCATGGTGGTTGAGCGGCCAGGGTTGAAAAAATTCGCGAGCAGGTCAAACGAGTAGGATTCTACCGGCAGACCTTTCATCCCCTCCATGTCCGCCTCGGTCGTGTAGAGCTTGGCGACCTTGCCCAACTTCATGCTGCGAAGCTCGCTCATCTCGTACTGCTGCATCCTTCCGCTCCGCTCGTACCATTCGCCTGAGTCGGCGCAACAGGCGCACGCGAGAGCGACCGTAGGAGAAGTGGCAGCAATAGGAGAGGAAGCGGCCGACAGGAGCGGCAGCAGAAGAAGAAGGATGAAAGTAATCTTGATTGCGGGGGCCGGGGTTTGGGGGGTGGCTTTGAGCATCGTCTATAAATTCTTCCCCGCCCCGCCGCTTAAGAAGTCGTCGGGCGCAGTAACCCGCGAAAGATTCCCTGGACCCTGACCTGCGAGGCAGGCAGCCTGATCGGGGCAAGCTGCGAATTGGCGGGCCGCAGCTCGACTTCTGTGCCAAAACGTACCAGCCGCTTCAAGGTGGCGCGTGCGCCTTCAATCAACGCGACGACTATCTCGCCGTCGCGCGCTTCGGTCCGGTTCTCTATCAGCGCGATGTCGCCGTCGCAGATGTGCTCGTCAATCATCGAATCGCCCGAGACGCGCAAGGCATAGACACGCTCCGGGCGCACACGGCCCAGCAGAAAGCGCGGGACGACAATCGGCTCAGATTCCTCAACCGCATCGATCGGCGCACCGGCGGCGACGCGGCCGAGCAAGCGTAATTCGCAGACGGCGTCCGAAGGCACCTCTTCAACCTTCACGGAGAGATTGAAGTTGCCGTCCTCGCCGCGGCGCGAAAGCAGCCCGCGACTTTCCAGGGCGGCGATGTGCTTGGCGACTGTGGCCTTGGACGAGACGTTGAAGTGCCGCGCGATTTGCGCGTAGGAAGGCTCGTAGCCGTGGCGCTCTATGAAGCGCTGTATGTAGTCCAGGATTTCCTTCTGACGCTGCGTGCGTGGCTGCATAACACTCTCCCTTATCAGGTGAGGAACGGTGCGCTTAACAAAGGGGCAATGGCGCGAGGTGAATATAAAGGCGAGCGGAGTTGAGCGTCAAGCATGTTTTTTGCCGGGGAGTCAACAGTCACACAAATTGAGACCACGGATGCACACGGATAAACACAAATCTTGCTCCTGATTTATCCGTGTGCATACGCCTTCATACGCGGTTTCATTTCCCGCTTATCGCCGGACGGAATAGCGCGAGAGAGTGCGCGGGAAGATACGCACGCCCGCTGGCATACGCGTCAGCGAGAGCTTGTTTGTGCCAGTCAGAATGTCCCTGGCCTTCAGGCCGTAGACCGCTTCGTTGTCATCGTTGTCCGGGTCAATGACGACGCCCTTCAGCTCCAGCCCGGCGAACAGGCCCTTGCTGCGCGAGTAAGAAAGAATGCCCGCGTCTAGCGTCACGTTGGTTGAGGCCGAGGCCGCGCGCCCCACCGGACCGGCAGCGATGCTTCCCTCGCCCCCGATTTCGAGCTTGTCCTCCAGCAGCCCTTTCAGCGCCTCCGGGTTCATGAAGAGCAGGACAAAGTCCGTGGAGGATGCGCCGATTTGCAGGCCGATGCTCCCGCCGCCCAGTTTGAAGAAGGCAGGGGCGCTCCACCCGCCACTGACGCGGCGGCTAATCACACCGCTCCCGCCACGCCCGCCGAGGATAAACCCGGCCTTGATGACGTTGGGGAAGACTGCGACGGCCTCAGCCTTGTCGAGCAAATCTTTCGGAATCGCCTTGTCCGGCGCGGCCATAATCTCCGTAAAAACCCTGGCAGCCTTCTGTGACCTGGCAGTCGCCTCGTTAATCTTCTTGGCCGTCTTTTTACTTTGCGCGGCAGCCGTCGTCATCATTAGACACGGAAGCAGCAACGCGAGTGTGCCAATCATTAATCGTCGAAATGAATGCTTCATCCTTTTTTCTCCCTCTTGTTTCACATTACCGCCTAGCGGCGCGAGTACCGATTGAGCGTCACCGGAAAGACGCGCACGTCCGCCGGCATAGTGTTCACGTCCCTTTCCTGCTCCAGGACCGCGCTCGCTTTCTTGCCCTCGTAGACGGCCTCGTTGAGGTCGTTGTCCGGGTTGATGACCGCGCCCTTCAAGGCGACGCCCGCGAACAATCCCTTGCTGCGCGAGTAGGAGAGGATGCCAGCGTCCAGGGTCATGTTGGTCGAGGCCGCTGCCTCGCGCCCTACGGGTCCGGCCGCGACGCTCGCCTCGCCTCCCAGCTCGAACTTATCTTCCATCAACCCCTTCAACCCGTCCTCGTTCATAATCAGCATCACGTAGTCGGTCTTTTGCGCGCCGACCTGTAGGCCGATGCTTCCGCCGCCGATGTGAAAGAAGGCCGGAGCGCTCCACCCTCCTTTCACGCGACGGCTGATGACGCCCTGCCCGCCGCGCCCGCCGACGATGAAAGCGGCCTTGACGACGCCCGGAAAGACCGCGATGGCTTCGGCGCGGTCGAGCAGGTTTTTCGGAATCCTCTGCTCGCGGACAGACATGATCTCGTCGAAGACGCGCGCGGCGCGGCTGGCGTGGCGCGCCGCGTCGTCCATCCTCTTGCTGCTCTTCTGCGCCGAGACGGAAGCCGCCGCCAAACAGAGCGCCAGCGTCAGGACGAGCGGGCCGATGGCCCATTTTTTAAAACCACACTTCATTCTTCCCCTCCTCAAAGCTGTCTGAAAATAGGTTCCCCCGCTTAACCTTTCGGACAAGGGAGAGAGTACGGTCGCGACGTGACGGGGCGGGGAGAAGCGCAAAGCTGACTGTACCTGTGTCCTGATGTTTGAAGGAACATTATACCCGATGTCGCCGGAAATCGAATTGTTCGGAGGCGTCCGGCTGTGCTAAGTTTGCGGAGCGGCTCAAACAATCTCTGACCGGGCAATCCAATCTTTCGGCCTATGCGACGCGCAATCTACCCAGGCTCTTTCGACCCCTTGACCAACGGCCACCTGGACATCATCGAACGCGGCTGCAAGCTCTTCGACGAAATCATCATCGCCATTTTAGTCAACCCGGACAAAAAGCCCTTCTTTACCATAGAAGAGCGCAGGGAGATGCTCGCGCAGGTGATAGAGGAGATCGAGCATGGCTCCTGCCGCCTGATCGTGGAGGATTTCCGCGGCCTGCTGGTCGATTACGCTGTCCAGCGCCAGGCCCACGCCATTGTGCGCGGCATCCGCGCCATCTCTGATTACGAATACGAGCTTCAGATGGCGTTGATGAACCGGCGGCTTGAGCCCCGCCTCGAAACCGTTTTCATGATGCCGGCGGAAGCCTACTCCTACGTCAGCTCGCGCCTCGTCAAAGAGGTTTTTCTGCTCGGAGGGAAGATAGAGGGACTCGTCCCCGCTTCAATCGAGGCGCTGATGCGAAAGAAGCTAGACGGAGGTTGAGAGAGGCGGCGCGCGCACGCGTGATATACTTGCAGCCGCTCCATCAAAACGCGCGGCGCAAACTGTTTTCGAGTAGTCGCCTGCGCCGAAACGATCAACGGGAGGACCAAGGAATGGCCAGAGGGGATAAGTCCAAGTACACGGATAAGCAGAAACGCAAGGCCGAGCACATCGAAGAGGGCTACGAGAAGCGCGGTCTCTCAAAAGATGAGTCTGAAAGGCGCGCCTGGGCCACCGTCAATGCCACACATGGGGGCGGCGAAAAGCCTGGGGGCGGGGGCTACGGTAAACCCGAGAACAAAGGGCCGTCCAGAAAAGGCGGAAAGAAAGGCGGCAAGAAATCCGCCAAGAAGAGCAGCTCGAAGAAGAGCTCTTCCAAGAAGAGTTCATCAAAGAAGGGTTCGTCAAAGAAAGGCTACTCGAAGAAGAGCAGCTCCCGCGGGTAAGAGTTTTTGAGCAGCGGGGGGCGAATGTCCCGGAAACTTTCGGCTCGCGCCTCGCTGCCCTTTCAACAAACACATGACGACAAAACCAGCCAGCCAGACCTTCCCTGTCTCCGACAACGTCGCAAAGATGCGCGCCTCGTCCACGCTCGCCGCCATGCAGGCCGCCGTCGAGATGCGCGCCAAAGGTCTGGACGTCGTTGACCTCGGCGCGGGCGAGCCGGACTTCGACACGCCGGAGAACATCAAGCAGGCTGCGGCCGAGGCCATGCGCGCGGGTCAGACCAAGTACACGCCGACGGCCGGGACGAGCGACCTGCAACGGGCCATCATAGATTTTTACGAGCGCGAGTTCGGGACCGTCTACGACAAGTCGGAGGTGATGGCGACCTCCGGCGGCAAGCAGGCGATCTTCAACGCCGTCGTCTCGCTCGTCAATCCCGGTGACGAGGTGCTGATTCCAAAACCCTACTGGGTGACGTTCCCCGAAATCGCCATCTTCGCCCGCGCCACCCCCGTCTTCGTCGAAACCGAGGAGACAGACTTTGTTCTGAACGCCGAAGAAGTCGAGCGCAACATCACGCCGCGAACGAAGCTCATCATCCTGAATTCGCCCTGCAACCCTTCAGGGCGCGTCATTCCGCCCGGCGAGTTCCGGCGCATCATGGAACTCCTGAGCGAGCGCAACATCTACGCCATCTCCGACGAATGCTACCTGCGCTTCGTCTATTCTCCTGCCGAAGTCTACAGCGCGGCGACTCTCCCGGCGGAGTTGCGCGAGCGGCTCTGCATCGCAGGCTCGCTCTCGAAGACCTATGCCATGACCGGCTGGCGGCTAGGCTACTCGCTGGCCTCCAAAGAGTGGACGCGAGCGATGCTCAAGGTGCAGGGCCATTCGACCAGCAACCCTAACTCGATTGCGCAGGCCGCCGCGACGGAAGCTCTGACCGGGCCGCAGGAATCCGTCGCCGCCATGTTGAAGGAATACGGGGAGCGCCGCGAGTGGCTGACTAACGCGCTCGGAGACATTCCGGGCACGCGCTGCATTCTGCCGGAGGGAGCGTTCTACGCTTTCCCGGACGTGCGCGGCTGCCTGAAAGGCGAAGTAAAAACTTCCGCGGAGTTTGCGGACAGGCTGCTCAGAGAGGAACAGACGGTCGTCACGGACGGCGCAGGCTTCGGAGCCGAAGGTTTTATACGCATCTCTTACGCGACCTCGCTCGACCGTCTGAAGGAAGGCATCCGCCGCATACGCCGCGTGGCCGAAAGCCTGGCCTGAAGCTTTACCGGGCGACAAAAACTCAATGGGCGAGTTTGGCAATGATTGCCAAACTCGCCCATTGAGTTTTTGAACAACCGGGTCGCTCGTTTAGTAGAGATTGAAGTTGTACTCGATCTGGATGTACTGCGAAACGGCCCTCCCATCCTTCATGGCCGGGCTGAACCTGATCTGCCTGGCCGCCGCTATCGCCCTCTCCGTCAATCCATTGGGTAATCCTGAGACGGT
>DATEMM010000010.1:0-11076 GCA_035275605.1 Pyrinomonadaceae bacterium | reverse complement strand
TTTGTTTATTCCAGCATACCAGCGGCTAAAGCTAAAGATAACCGCATATCATTTCCCAAATGTAAGTTTGTTGAGCTAAAGCCCGATGAGATTATTCAGTGGGGTGATAACCTTTTTAGGATATCCAATCTGGATCAGAATTATGTGTGGCTTATCGGTGAAAAAGATAATCATCCCACAATACCCCGAGAACATTTCGAGCAATTAATCCAAAAAGGAGAGATCCAGTGTACCTCTACCGCAGAAGAGCCTTCGAGTGCCCTATATTGGGAAAAACTACTAAATGACGCGAAGCCGAATGAGCTGAAAGAAGCTCAGAGAAGATACGACATTCTAATGAGGTATTACCGGCGAGAGCCTTTAGGTGAGATAGTTCCTCTGAGAACTCTCGAAAGGTTGGTCATCCAACTACAGGAAAGCGGAACTCTTCTACGGTAACGGGCTTGTTGGGCTTAAACCGAGGTGGGCTTGTAGAGGTAACAAATCCATCCAGCGACTTAGCCCTCAAGTCCTAAGCCTCATGAAGGAGCTAATTGAGAATGATTATGAGCGAAATATTCAGGGTGGTATGTGGGTTGTTCACGGGAAACTGCGGCTAGCATGTAAAGCGATTGAAGAGACACCTCCGTCGTATATGACGTTCGTTCGTCATGTACGAAAACGACCAATTCATGAACAAGAGTTAAAACGCATGGGGAGCAAAGCGGCTTACAACAGTGAATCATTTTATTATTTCCTCGAGAAAGATACCCCGCGACACGGCGACCGTCCATTCGAAATCTGTCATATAGATCATACTCTCTTAAATATTGAACTTGTTGATCCAATTACCGGGCAGAACTTTGGTCGTCCGTGGGCAACGTTTCTAATGGACGCATTCACGCGGCGGATACTCGTAGCTTATCTCACCTTCGAATCACCGAGCTATCGAACATGTATGATGGTTCTACGCGATTGTGTACGCCGTTTCGCCCGCATGCCGCAAATAATTGTGGTTGACAGAGGCCCTAATCTTACGGGGGATTACTTTAAATTGTTAGCAGCAGCCTTTGAAAGCACTGTCAAATGGAGGCCAAGGTCCAAGGCGCGCTCCGGCTCGGTTATTGAAAATCTATTTGATGTGTCACAAGATCAGTTTGTCTACAACCTTGCTGGCAACACTCAGCTTACACAAAAAAATGCTCGGTATGTGACCCCGTCCCATAATCCCCGGAATAATGCCGCGTGGTCGCTCGGACCGCTCTACGAACGATTCTGTGATTGGGCCTATAACAGGTATGACACCACGGAACACTTCACTCTCAAACAAACTCCTCGCTCTCTGTATGTCAATACGATCCGGCTTACCGGAGAGCGAAGACATCGCATGATTGCATACAATGAGGATTTCCGTATATTGACGCTCCCAACTACCAATAAGGGGACGGCTAAAAATATTAAAAATAAGGGCGTGAAAATTAATAATGAGTACTACTGGGCCCCTACTCTCGACGAACGTGATCTTCTCGATAAACAACTACCCATCAAGTACGACCCATACAATTATTCGATTGCTTGGGTTTACGTTCAGAATAAATGGGTGAAATGTCTCTCACAAGATCATTTTCAAGTAAAGAGTTTGACTGAAGCCGAGATGCGAATCCGCACTGCGGAAAAGAGCATGCGAAATACTATGTTTTCTCGTAGAGCTGGCGAGAGGGCAGAGCGACAAGCACAAGGGGTTATTGAAGATCAGAAGGTTGAAGCCGAGCTTTCAAAGAATCTGGCCCTCATCCGTGGACGACAGCGAGAAGATGCCAAGATTAGGGATTACATTGATGGGAAACCTACCGAGCAGGATATCACAGGGCAATTGCTATCTACCTCTCTAGGATTACAACGCGAAGCAGGACTTTCGAATCGTTCCACGGCGTTTTCCTCTGCCGCAGACGATGAAATACAGATCTTGGAGGAATATGCGTAATGTCAGATCAATCTTGTTTTGATAGTTGTTTGTTGGCTCGCCCCTGGAAAGAGCGAATGCAGTATTTCAATTCATATATGGCCAATCATCGTAGATTAAACGAAGTAGACAAGCAGATTATGGCTGCGCTAAAAGAGCCAGCCGGTGCTGGCTTTATGTTTGTTATTGGCCCAACTGGCATCGGGAAGACAACGGCACGGAAAGTGATCTATCGAAGAATCATTAATCAAGCCGCAGGCGAGATGTTGGCAGATCCAGGATATCTTCCTATTGCCGGGTTTGCCGCGACGACACATGGAAGTAATCGTTACAACTGGCATGACCACTGGGTTAGAAGCCTTGAAGCATTAAACGAGCCGCTGATAGAGCACAAAAAACTGTTCGGCACCCCAACCACGGTTGAAGTGCATTGGACCGCACGACTGCGAGAGCGTTTGGCAGCGCTCCGAAGGTCGTTTGAAACATCAGCTAAAATACGGCGGCTAAGGACCTTCCTGATTGATGAAGCGCACCACCTGACATACGTATCAGACAAGATGCTACGTTACCAGCTTGAAGCCATTAAGTCTGCGGCAGACGAGAGTGAAGCTATGCATGTACTTTTTGGCACTTATGAACTGCTTCTGCTGCGAAATGCGAGCGGGCAGTTAGGTCGGCGCGCGATCACAGTACATTTTGATCGTTATCGCGCGGAGTCAGACGATGACATCACCAGCTTTGTACAAGTCATCAAAAGTTTCCAAGTTCAGATGCCGCTGGTGAAGGCGCCAGATTTATTGCCCCACGCGGAATATTGTTTCGAACGTAGCTTGGGCTGTGTGGGGTTACTTAAAGACTGGTTCTCCCGGTCGTTGGCTGATGTGTTAGAGAATAATGCTAAAACATTGACGTATCGTCACCTGCAAAAGCATGAATACCCGGCCAGCGTCCTCCTAGCTATTTCCACAGAGTTCCTCAAAGGAGAGGACCAGCTTTCCGAAGCAGAATCAACCTTTGCACTGATTAAAGAGCGTCTTGGAATTGGTATCAGGCAGCGCAAAGCTGTAACTAAGAAGGGGAAGCAAAATACAGATAAGACAACGCCACACAAGTCAAAGCATACATTTGCGAAACAAAAACCGAAGCGTGACAAAGTAGGAGAAGCCCGGGTGAAATCAGTCACCTACGAAGCGGACAATCACGGATTGAGCTCAAGTTAACCTGATTGAGAATGCATTAAAGAGTTCAAGGAAACAATTTCTCATGGCAATTGGCGATATTTGGTCAGCAGCATGGTTAGATAGAGATATTCCTCTTTGTGAGCCAGCAAATATTGAAAGCCCCGAAGTGCCTCCTCGTAGTTGGGCTTACCATATTGAGCCAATAGGTATTGGTTCGTCCAATACAGAGAGCCTGACTAGTTATTTCTCCCGTCTTGCTGAAGCCCATTGTGTCACACCAAGGGTATTATTCAGACACAGAAAAATCGAAGCAACAAACGAAGCCTTTGAAGAGAGTCACAATCGCGCCCAAGGTCTTGTTCATCCAAGCTTAAAAGCTGCAACTTTACAGATTAATGAAAGTGGTCTAGTGGCAGAGAAATGGGTACAGATGCTTGAGGACATTACGTCTCAAAAGAGCTTGCGATTCCTTACGTTTCTTAGATGGAAGTTCGCCCTCTTCAGATCTATGTGTCGGGTAGAACGCGCATGGTGTTCGGCATGTTTAGAGAATCAGCGATTGGAACACATACCAATTTGCGAGCAGTTATGCTGGACCCATAGAGATGTAAAAGTATGTCCTGACCATAAGATGCGTCTTGAGACTAGGTGTCAACGCTGCAATAGTAGTTCTACCGTACTTTGTGGAAGCTCCCGTCCAGGCATTTGTCCAAAATGTGATAGCTGGTTGGGGCACGTTTCAAACGGAAGTGGTTCAATCTTCCAAGAGCTTCCACTTAACGAAGCTACCTATGAAGTGTTTGTTGCAAAACAGATTGGAGAACTTATCGCGATTGCCCCTAGCTTAGATTGCGCTCCCAAGCGAGAAACACCGAGAATATCAATCACTAATTGCGCTGAGCGTTTTTTTGATGGAAACCTTTGTGCTTTTGCTAGGTTCTTCGGATCGGGAAAGGGGGCGGCCAATTCTTTATGGAAGGGCAACACTCGCGTTACTCATATTGAACTGTTGTTGAGAATTGCCTTTCAGACAAGCATTACTTTATTAGACTTACTTACTAAAGAAGATGCCCTCGCCGACTTCAGCCCTTTACCTTCACAAAGTGTAGTAAATAGTCGCCTGTCTCCTCGGCGTAAGAAAGATAATGTACTCAAGCTTCTTCTTGAGGCTGTTGAAGAAACTCCACCGCCTTCTCTCAAAGAGATGGCTAAAAGGCTGGGATACAGATCTTCTAGTACTCTTCGCCGCTATTTCCCTCAGATTTGCGATCAAATTAATGCTAATTATTTGGAATGTACGCGGGGTAAGGAAAAGAGAAAGTTCAGTACAGTTCGACTGCAAGAGGATGAGGTTATAAAGGCGGCTTTAGAAGCGGCTTTAAAAGAGGAGCAGCCGCCGTCATTGATATATATTGCGAGATCACTCGGTTACACGAGATATGATGCTATTCGTGTACGCTTCCCTGATCTTTGCAGAATGTTGGAGGAAAAGCGAAGGATCCGAATGGATGAAAGAAGGAATAAAATTGAGGATGAGTTGAAGCGGGCTCTTATAAGCGATCCTCCAATCCCATTGGAGAAAGTTAGCGGGGGGTTGGGCTATAAGACCACGAGTACGCTACGTACAATGTACCCAGAGTTGTGTCATGAATTACGTCTCCGATATGAGACACATAAACGAATGCAATTGCTATCAAATATTGAGGGTGAACTGCGTTCAATTCTTGTCGAATCAGTACCTCCACCACTTAAAGCTGCACTTCGGCGAATTGGTGTATCCGATGGTTTTTTAAGAAAGCACTTTCCCAAAGAGCACCGTTTTATCTCGACTAGGTATCTAAAATTCCGTAAGAATCAATCAATGAAGAACAAGGCAAATGATAAAAACAGAATCAGAAAAATTGTTGTGGATTTGAAAAAACGTGGGATTTTTCCTTCAATGAATGCAGTCCTTGCTGTGTTTACTGCGAGTTACCTGAGACGGCCGGAAGTCTGGGACACAATCCGACAAGTTCGGGAAGAACTTTCCTCTCCTGTATGAACTAATCGAAGAATATTTACGGAAGTATTCGAAACTTACAAAGAAGAAAACCGGAGGGAATTATTATTGCTTCGAGCAAGTCATTCCCTCCGATTCTGTACTAATCAATCACTTTTTCGGAAAGTTTAACGCAATAAGTGGCGGTTTCCGCCACTTATTGCGTTAAATCCCACTAAAAGTTTAGCTTGATGCCGAACTGGAACTGGCGCGGGTCGTAGGCTGAAGTCGGGCGGCTGTAGTAACGCCCGCCGGGCGCGCGCTCGTTGAAAGAGTTGACCACGTCGAAGAACGGGTTGGCCGATCCTTCGTTGAAGCGGTTGAAGAGGTTGAAGCCCTCTGCAATCAGGTCAAGCCTGATGCGCTCGCCGAAATGGATGGCGCGCGCCACACGCAGGTCCAGGCTCGCATAGGAATGCGTGATGCCGCGGTTTCGGCCCAGGCTCCCGTCCGACAGGAAGGTCGGCAGAATCAACGTGCCATCCGCCGTGACGCTCGGACGGTCGTTCGAGCTTTGCAGGTCCAGGTTGGTGTCCGTGCCGGTCAGAATGTTGAAGGGTCGCCCCGACGAGATTTCGAGAATCGGAGCGATGGTGAAGTCCGCCAGGAAGCGATGCCCGAAGCTGCCGGCGTTGCGCCAGGAGGCGGGCGAAGTGGCCACGGCGCTGAAGACGAAGCGATGGCGCTGGTCAAAGAGCGAATCGGCGCGCTCCGCACGGAAGTTGCGATTGTTCTGCGGCTTGAGCAGGGTCTGCAAGTCCGAAGAGTCGTCAATCGAGTGTGACCAGGTGTAAGAGGCCAGGAACTGGAAGTTGTTTGAGAACCGGCGCTTCAATTCCAGGTTCATGGCGTTGTAGCTTGAGTTGCCGTCAGAGAGCTGCGCGCTCACGTCGCCGAAGGGAGTGATAGAGCCTGGCGTGCGCACGCTGCCCGCAATCGCCGCGTTGAAGGCCGCGGGCGTGACCAGCCCGCCCGTCTGCGCTACGACGAAGAAATAGTTCGGCGCGTTCGGGCGGAAGAAGTTGGCCGCGAGCGGGTTGACGATGACCGCGCCGTTCGTGTTGTTGACGGCCACCAGGCCCGGAATGCGAACCGTGTAGAGCGCGTTGCTCGTCGTCGGAATCGGGAAGAGCACGGCCTCGGACAAGCTCGTCGGGTTGCGCCCGTTCGGGCAGCCCGTCGGGCAGAGCACAGGGTTGTTGGCCGCGAACCGGCGGAAGTTCTCCGCCAGCAGGTCTGTGCGCGGCGCGTTCACGTCCTGCGGGTGCGGGAGGTGATGCGCGCCGACAAAAATCCAGCTCGCAGAGAAAGACAGGTTCTTGCCAATCTGCCGCTCGAAGGAGACGTTGGCCTGGTTGGCGTAGGCGTACTCGAAGTCTTTGCCCACGGCCAGGGTGAACGGGAAGATGGGACCGAAGCCGACGAAGGTCTGGTCGTTGAAAGTCAGGCGGCCCGGCAGGTACTGCGCGCTCGCTGCCGCGCCCGGCGTGACGGCTCCGGGCGGGCAGAGCGGATTGACCGTCGAAGCCGTGCAGACCGTCCCCTGGAAGATGTTCAGGAGGTTCAAGGTCGCCGTCGGCGACGGGCTGATCGGAAGCACGTTGGTGTACTGCTGTTGCTGCGCCCCGTCCGCGATGTCTGAGTTGAAGGCGACGGCCAGCAGCGGGTGGTCGTAGAAGATGCCGTAGGCGGCGCGGAAAACCGTCTTGCCAGTGCCGCCAATGTCCCAGGCGAGGCCAAAGCGCGGCGCGAAGTTATTTTTGTCGCGCGGGAAGCCCTGCTGCACGCCGAGCACGTCCTGCGCGGTCAGCAAATCCGACGCCGAAAGGCTGATGCCCGTCAGCGGGTCGCGGAAGTCTATGGGAGCGATGGTCTCCGTCAGCTCCACGTCGTAGCGTATGCCGTAGTTGAGCGTCAGATTCCGGCGCGCCTTCCACGAATCCTGCGCGAAGAAGGCGAGCGGGCGATTCTTAATCGAGCTGCGCGGATTACCAAAGCCCTGTATGAAGACGCTCGGGAAGCCAAGGCCGTAGGACTGCACGGGCGTCAGAGGCGGCGCGCTGGCCGGCAGCCCGGTGATGACCGGCTGCAAGGCGAACGTGCCGAAGTTGAAGAGGCCGGGGAAGTTCAGCTCAAAGGTCGCGTCAATATCGACGAGGTTGACGTCGCCGCCGAACTTGAACGTGTGATTGCCTTTGACCCAGTTCAGGTTGTCGGCAAACTGTATGCGGTCCTCCACGCGGTCAACCGGCGAGAACGGGTTGGAGCCGATGAAGGCCGCGCCCGAAATCTGTAGCGCCACGCTCGGGACCTGCGAATCGAAAGTCGCGTCGCGTCGGCCAAACTGGAAGCGCGCCTCGTTGACCATCGTGTTCGAGAGCGTCGAGGCGATGTTGGCGGCGATGGTGGTGTCGCGCAGTTTCTGAATGCCCGTGCGCGAAAAATCGTTCTGCCCGAGCGTCTGGTTCTGCGACTCGTCCTGAATGCCCGTGATGTCGCTCGGGTTGTAGCTAAAGCGCATCGTCAGCCGGTGATCCTTATTAAAGATGTGGTCGAAGCGCATTGAGAAGAAGGTCGTGTCTTCCGAGATGGGGAAGAGGCGCTGCAACTGGTTGAGCGGGCGGAAGCCTATCGGCTGGCCGTTCTCGTTGATGGTGATGAAGTTCGGCAGGATGCCGTTGTTGGCCGCCGTCGGCACGGGCGCTCCCGAAAGCAGGAAGCGGCCGCCGATGACGCCCGGCGCGATGGGGCTAAAGGCCGGACACCCGCTCCCGTCGTTGGGGCTGGCCAGGGGGTTGAAACCGTTAAGCCCGGTGGAACCGGCGCTCGAAGTGAAGAAGGCGTAAGTCCTGGCAAGGCAGATCAACTGCGCGCCTTGCGCCGCTGTCCCTGGGGAGCCGAGAAGAGGCACGCCCTGCGTGACGAGGCCGTTGATGAAGGCCGCCTGGGCCGGAGTGATGTTATTAAAGGTGCGTGCAATGGGGTTGAGCCCTGGGATGACTGGAATCGCCGCCGAGCCATTGAGGCCCGCCGCCACGTCGGAAGTAAAGAAGGCTGACTCCTGCCGCTTGCGCTGCTCTATGGACGAGAAGAAGAAGGTGCGGTCGCGCGAGATGGGACCGCCGATGGTTGCACCGTACTGGGCGCGCGTGAAGGGCGGTTTCTTGTCCGGGTCGTTGTCAATGATGGGCGCGAAGGCGTTGCGGGCCTGGATTGACTTGTGCCGGATGAAGCCGAAGACGTTGCCGTGGAACTCGTTCGTGCCGCCTTTGGTCACGACGTTGATGATGCCGCCCGTCGCACGCCCGAACTCAGGGGCGTAAGAGTTGGTCGCCACCTGGAACTCCTGCACGGCCTCCTGCGAGACGGTCGAGCGCGAGGCGTTGACGGAGTTGTCCGTGTTGTCCGCTCCGTCCACCTGGACGAGCGTCGAGCGCCCGCGCTGCCCGCCGATGTTCAGGCCAGAAGAGGGCGCTGGTCCGACCGCGCGGTCGTTGCCGCGGTTGACGGTCGAGATGGTCGTAGAGATGCCCAGGTAGTCGCGCTGGTTGATCGGCAGATTATCTATGCGCTGCTGCTCGATGGTGTTGGCGACGGTCGTGCGGGTCGTCTCGACCACGGGCTGGTCTTCCGAAGTGATGTTGACGATCTCCGTGATCTGGCCGATGTCGAGCGTGACGTCCAGGTCGGCGCGAGCACCGACGGTGAGCTTGTAGGACGGCACCACGGCCTTCTTGTAGTTAGGGGCTTCCACAGTGACTTCATACTCGCCCGGCGGCAGGCTGACTATCTGGTAGTAGCCGTCGTCGTTGGTGGTCGTGTTGCGCGAGAAGTTGGTCGCAGGGTTGCGCGCCGTCACGGTCGCGCCGATGACGACAGCGCCCTGAGGGTCGCGAACGAAGCCTTGCAAATCGGCCGCGTTCGACTGCGCCTGGGCGAAAGCCGCGCTCGCGCACAGAAAAGTGGCCACGCACAAAACGATGAGCCGGGCGAAGGCCGATCGACACTGCTGAGGAAACACACGCATTATCGTCTTCTCCTTACAAGTCAAAGATGGAAGATTCGGAAGTACCGCCGGTCTGTAAAGACAGGCATTCGCAACGGGGCGGACAGAGAGTTTTAAGCTAAAGCCCGTTGCGAGAGTGGAAACTGAGTCAATGTTTAAGAGCGCTGCCAGGCTCCCCTAGCGCCGGGAGTGATAAATGCGCCGAGGCTTTTCAACGCGCTGCGCCGCCTTTGTACCGCAAAACGCCTGCGGAAAGCAAGGAGGAGGAAAAGTAGAAGACAGGAGCCAGAATTCAGGAGTCAGAATTCAGAATGTAAGGCGGAGAACCGCTTTCACAGATTTCTTTTCTTCTGGCTCCTGGCTCCTGACTCCTGGATTCTGCTTTTATTTAATCTTAAACGAGTCGAAGTAAGCCTGAACCTCCGGCTTGTCCAGGTCGTCGCGGTTGTAGGCCAGGTAGCCGATCTGGTAAGCGCGCGGCTTGTCCAGGATAAATTGGAAGCGGACGTAGATGGACTTCCCCTGCTGGTTGGTCGAGCCGTAGACGTCGAGCGCCGTCTTGCCCTGGACCGTAAAATCCTCCTGCTTCTCCAGCGTCGCCTGTATGTTTCGCAGCGCCCCGTCGCGCCCGTCTTCAAGCATCTTTTTCTCGCTCCGACCCTGGAACGAGGCTTCCGGGAAATCAGAATAACCGACGACGGCCGCCCCCGCCGGAGTCTCCGATTGCAGGATGCTCAACTCGATGGGTCCGGCGAGCGTCTGCTGCGTCTGCTTCTGCGACTTGAAGGGGCTGAACCCTGGGGGCAGCGTGAGGGTGAATTTCCCTTCCGGGTCGTCGTAGACCACGCCCGAGGTAGAAGGCGTCGCAGAGGTCCTGGTCGGCGAAGGGCGCGGCGTAGAGCCAGGGACCCCGCCGCTCGTCATCGTCCCGCCAGAGCCGCGCGTGGCGAAATAGATACCAATGATGGCCGCGACCAGCGCGAGCGCGCCGACTAGGAACCAGGGCAGAGGGCTTTTCTTCCGCGACTGCGATAACGGCTGGTAGGGCGGAGGCGGAGGCGGCGTCATGTAGGGTGGCGGCGTAGTAGCCCCTTGTTGCCCTGCCGTCGGGTTGCCGTACAAAACTTCGGTCGGAGCCGAGTTTCTGTTGTAGGAAAGATTCTCGGTCGGCCCGGCGGAATTCATGGGCGAGTCTGTGGCGTTCATGAGCGTCGAGCCGTCATCCAGACAAAAGTTCTGCGTGTCGTCATACGTTTTTTGGCAAACCGGACAGCGTTTCATCACATCTCCTCATTTAATATAAGCCTCAAGGTAAAAACTTTCGCGGAGAAATTACCACAGCTTAGGGGTACGGGTCTCATTAAAAATCCGAGCCCCGCGCCCAGAGCGCCCGCGCGCCTACACTTGCGACCTGGTCTTGCGCGCGAGGCGGCGTCGCGCTCCGGCACTAGCGCCGAGGGCGAAGATCAATGTTTCGGCCAGCCGCGGGACGAACGCCGCGCGCCGCATCAGGCCGCACACGCGCAGGCGCGCCCCGAAAGTTTGCCGGTAAAGCGAGCTGTAAGCCGCGGCCGTCTCTATAAATGATTCGTCGTCGCGAAGCCGCGCGAGATAACGCGCGATCACCTGCGCCGCCAATTCGCCGCTCTCAAGGGCCATCAACATGCCGCTGCCCGTGAACGGGTCTATGAAGGAGGCCGCGTCCCCGATGGCGAGCAGTCCCGGAGCCGGCACGAGCGGGCGGCGGCCGAACCCTTCGAGCGCGACGGCCAGCCAGCCAGATTGAACACGCGCGCGGGCCAGCGTCTGTGCAGCTCTTTGATTCTTCATCATGACTTCGCGCATGACCCGCCCGGCGTCATTCCCGCACGCGCGCACGTCGCGCGCCGAAGCAATGAAGCAGAGGTTG
>DATEMM010000009.1:0-4030 GCA_035275605.1 Pyrinomonadaceae bacterium | reverse complement strand
TACACCAAGATCGAAAGGTCTACGGGCGAGCGCGTTCTGCGCCGGAAGAAGGATGTCATCTTCGAGCAGGCGTGTATGTTCCTGGACCCGGAGACGCGCGGCTGCACGATTTACCACGGGCGCCCGCAGGTCTGCCGCGAGTACCCTGCGCGCTCGCGCTGCTCCTACTACGACCTCATCCAATTCGAGCGCAATCAACAGGACGATCCGACCGTGCTGCCGCTGGTTCAGATCACCTTCCGCGAAGTAACCAAGAAGAAAGTCCATGACGAAAACGGCAGCGAAAAAATCTGGGAGTGGAAGGGGAAAAAGAAGTGATGAGTACTCAGTACTCAGTACTTTTTTAGGAGGTTGAGATGCAAGAGTTCCTTTCTAAAATGATCGGGCGGAAGATAGATATTTTTTGCGGTGGTGCGTCGAGCCTGCGCGGTGAAGTGATGAAAGTCGAGGGCGGGGTGCTGCACCTAAAGGACGACGATCATCAGATGTGCTTCGTGGCGGTAGAGAAGATCGCTGTCGTCTGGGAGGCGCGCGAGGATGAGAAGCGCGCTGGCTTCGTCTCCTCCCCGCTCAATAACCGCTAGGCTCAAAGGGCATGTGTGAAAAAGTGAAGAGGCCGGCGCTCGGAAGGTTCGAGCGCCGGCCTCTTTAGCCAAATTTGATTCAAAGCCAATTACTCTGCCGCCGCCAGCAGTTGCGCGGGAAGCGGGACGCGGCGGAAGCCATCAACGCGGCTCAGGTAATATTTGTTCCACTCCTGGTAAACCACGCCTTTGTGGCGCGAGGCGTGATAGAAGCCCTTTTCGTCGGCGACGATGCCGACGTGGGTCAGGCCGTTGAAGAAGACCAGCGTGCCGAACTTGAACTTCTCGTCCTCGCGCGCCGGGGCGAAACGTGCCCAGTAAGAGCGTGCGCTCCCACGATAAAAGTCCGCGCCAATCTCCTTGAAAGTGCTCCACACGAAGCCCGAACAATCGAAGACGGTTGGGCCGGCGGCTCCCCAGACGTAGCGTGAGCCCAGGCGCGAGTCAATCGCGTGCATCAGCATGCCGTCCAGGCGCAGCGTCGCCGTGCCTGAAGCAGTTGCGGGCGCGGCCGCGCGTGAAATAATAATCGGATCGGTTTCGAGCCGTGTGACGCCGTCAGGCTCAATCGTCGTCGTGGTGAGATTCGTTACTTGGCGCAGGCGGATGTCGGTTTGCGCGGCCACCGTGACCGCAAACAGGCTGAGCGCGAAGCAGGCTGCGATCACGCAGGGGAACACTCTCTTATAATTCATAGACGGGGAACTATTATCTCCTTATGAAAATCGGGTCTTACTTGTAAGGGTTTTCTTGCTGCGGCGGGTATTACCTAACCACAAAAGCCATTGTAACAATCACTTAGAGTCAGTACAAGAAGCAATGTGACTGTTTTGTGATGAATCACTACGAGCCTTAGGGGGACGACTCAAAAGGGGTCATGTGGGTTGATTCGTCACTTCGGGGTGGTGAAGCATGAGCGTACACACGTCCCATCACAAAACACAGTCGGTCAATCTGCCAGAGTGAGGGCGGGCCGAACGTAGAAATTTTTCCGCCCGGCGTGATAGCATGCGCGGCCAAAGGCAAGGAGAGGAGATGTTCGAAAGAGATGCTCTTTATCGAAAGTAAGACCGCGAAGCGTAGCGTAGACAGCGAGGCGCGCCTGGCTCTCCTGGAGAAGCTACAGGAAAAGGGCCTGACTCCGCTCATTCGCTCAACGCGTCTGGGCTGTTACGAGCAGGCGCTCCTGGGGCCGGAGCGAGTTGACGAGATGGAGCGCGCCGTAGCCTCCTGGACAGAGGCGGAGGACGACCGCGCCTACGTTCGCGGCGACCTCTTCTGTTTCGAGGACTTCGTTCTCTTCCTGATCTTCGGCAGCGACGAGGACGAAACGGCTGGAATGCGCGCGGGGATAATCTACGGCGCGGAGATGCTAAAACCTATGAAGAAGCTAGACGCCTTCTGCCGCAACGTGAGTGAGGCGCTAGGAGCTGTCGTGAGTGGGCAAGATACGGAGGCCGCAGAGGAAGAATGGCAACTGCGCGAAGCAGGCGCGATTGACCTTGCGGGACGATTTGCCGCCATGCGTGAAATGGATGCGCCGACGGATAGCAGCAGACAAGCTGTGGGGCATCCGCGCGCCGCAGAACTGCTCGAAGACGTTGAAGCCCGGCGTCTCCTGCGTCGCATCAGCGAGGCGCAGACGGAAGGGCGAGTTTCGGAAATCGTCTCGGGCGTGGAGAGCGAGGCGACGATTCTTTCTATGATTAACAGGATGGTGGACGCAGGGCTCCTGCGCCGCGAGGTGCAGGTCAGTTGCCGCAAGAACGGGCGGTCGCTCTTTCGCCTGCCCTCGTCCGACGCCCTCAATGTGATTACGGCCAGCAGCGCCATGTGCAGCGAATGCGGCGCGGCCATCAGTGACGAGAAGGTGGAAGACCTGGTCAAGCCGACCGAGACTGCCGCCCAACTGCTTGAGGACGGTTCCTGGCTGTCCACGCGCGTCCTCTCTTCCCTGCGCGAGCTGGGCATTCCAGAAGAGCGTATCAGCTCCGGGCCAACCTCTGACGACGGCGAAACGCACATGATGGTCAGCGTCTGCAACGAGCCCTTCCTGCTGGTGCTGCGAGACGGCGACGTGACGGCGACGCAGGCTCGGCACGCCTTGGCCAAGCAACTGGAGACGGAGGCCAGGCATTTGGTGGTCGTCGCCAGCGGGAAGATTCAGGACGAGGCGCGGGTGCGCCTGCGTGAGCACGCGCGGCGTCGTTTACGCGGCGGGGGCGATGTCGAAGTCATCATGGTCGAGGGCGTGGACGCGACGGAGGAATTCAGGCGGGCCTTCGAGCGGGTTTCCCAGAAGGCGCTCGCGGGGGAACTGAGCCCGCTCGACGCGAGTCTGGGCTTAAGCCTCGGGTTCGTCGTCGCAACGCGCTTCCGCCTGATGCAGCACGCTGGCGCGCTCAAAGACCTGGCCGAATCGGCGGTCGGCGCGCTGGCTGGAAGTCTGCGGGAGTTCTAGGTCGCTTAAGAAAGTCAGCCACAGAAACACAGAGGCACAGAGAAGAAGAAAAGGAAGAGAAGGGACTGATAAATTCAACCCCTCTTCCTTCTCTAATGTTTTCTCTGTGCCTCTGCATCTCTGTGGCTAATCCCGGCTTCTCCGACTGTGGCCTCCCACAGTGCGCCACTGGGCACTGTACTATGCAAAGACACTCGGACCCGGCGTCTAATACGCGGCATTGGGAGGTGCCATAGAAAAAAGATGAGTACAGAGAGAAACGGAAACATTTTCAACGCCGGGTTCGCGCTGGCCGTAGCCTTAGTTTTATCGTCAATCGTTATGGCCTGGGCGCTCGTGCAGAACAAGAAGACCGATCAGACCATCACGGTCACGGGCTCGGCGCGCAAGCGCATCAAGTCCGACTTGGTCATCTGGCGCGCAGGCGTTTCTTACCAGGGCTCGCAGCCGCAGGATGCTTACAAGGCTCTGACGGACGGCGTCGCGCGGATCAAGCAGTACCTGGTCTCGAAGGGCATTTCAGAAGAGCAGATTACAATCTCATCCATTTCTTCGACCACGCTTCATCCGAAGGATAATGAGGGGAACGAGACGTCAGAGATTTCCGGCTACAGCTTGCGCCAGGAGGTGCAGGTTCGCTCCGGGGACGTTGACAAGATTGAGAAGGTCGCACGCGAGGCGACCGAGTTAATCAATCAGGGCATCCTGCTCGAATCGGGCTCGCCCGAGTATTACTACACGAAGATCGCTGACCTGAAGATAGAGATGCTGGCCGAGGCCGCGAAGGACGCGAAGGTTCGTGCCCAACAGGTCGCCTCCAGCACGGGCAGCAGCATCGGCAGCGTCCGCCAGGCGCGCATGGGCGTGATGCAGATCACGGCGGCCGACTCCAACGAGGTTTCGGACTCCGGCATTAACGACACCTCGTCACTGGAGAAGGACATCATGGCGGTCGTCAACGTGAGCTTCGCCGTAGACTAATTAC
>DATEMM010000008.1:0-8016 GCA_035275605.1 Pyrinomonadaceae bacterium | reverse complement strand
TCCAGGGCGATGCCTAGCAGCCGGTGGCGCAACTCTTTCCTGTCCGTTTCACTTAACAGCTCTAACGGCAATATAGAGAACCCTAACCTGTACTTAACTCCCGCGCCTTGTGCGCCGAACGAGTTGACCCAGGAGACGACGGCCTCCAGGAACTCTTTGCCCAGGGCTATGTTGGCTCCATCCTGTTTCAGCATGCGCGCAAGCTTAGGAGCAGCCCCCTCGTCATCCAGTTGCCCTAACCATTCATTTTCATTGATGGACTGTATTCCGGCGCTAGACCATTCTTGAAATCGCCGATCTTTCCCGGCCCCGTTGGAGACCATGTCTTCGTACACCTTACCAAAGCGAAGGTCGAAATTTGACCTGACTAGTCTTTCAATGAAGGTCGAACCTTTCAATAATTCTTTAATCAAGTCTTCGTAGGATTGATGTCCAGAATCACTATCAACGATCTTATCTTTTATATAGCTCAATCGTTCGACAAAGTTTTCCACGTCGAAAACAGACCGGAACTCTTCCTTCGGGAGCGCGTCCTTGAGAGACGCTACGGCTAAGTGCCGGGACGCTAATTCAGCATTATTCAGATCGAACAAGCGGCTTAGCTTTTTATACCGGGCAAGTATTTCGGTAAACTTCTCTACGACGGGCTGGCTGGGCTCAGTCAACATCTTCGTCAAATAATCGTAGCCCCCGGCGGATCTGCCGACGATAGGAGACGGTTTGCCGACCGCCTGCGCTTCTCCTAAAAGAACATATAGACACCAGGCGACTGCGCTGGAGGTTCTATTCTGTCCGTTGGATAACTGACTTAATATGTGCCCGTTCCCGGTCAGGTCGCTGAGCGCTTCATCGACGGCAGGTTTAGAGTCTGGCTGGAGCTGAAATTCCGATAAAGCTTCCAGGATTATTTCCAGCTCGGAGCTCTCTGGAAGATAACCTGCGCGCAATTGCTCTGCTAACGAACCTACAATCTCTGAATAGGCCCTTATTTTGTCGTCCGCCTGAAGGTCGTTCAGTATTATCGCTAAAGATTGCAGCCACGTCTTAACGCTGAAATCTTCGGCGGGTGTTGTTAAGCCAACCGAAATAGCCTTGAGTGTGCCAGTAAGATAATCCTGATAATCCGGGCTGCGTTTATTTGACTGTTTCCACTTCAACAAGGTGCTGAGGCCCCTGGCCTTCTGCTCGTCAAGCGGAACCCACGCTTCAACTTTCGCGGCGGTCCGGCACATCGCTTCGGTAATTGTTCTGGCCTCCGGGCGCGTAGCCTTTTCGAGCAACCCGCTTTCGCTCAGCGCATGAGCGGCGTAAGCAATCTTGACGGACTCCGCGTCCTGCCACTCCGTGGTGATAATCCGTTCGAGCAATTCCCAGATGCCGCGCGGCAGATTCGCAATATCTTTCAGCGTCGTGGACGAACCGCTGCTCAGCGCGTCTTTAACTTTAGTCGTAATCAGCAGTTGCTGGGCGACCTCGACTTCGACGTTGAAGGCTATCGCGGCGAGACTGTCTTGAACCTGGTCCCCTAATAACTCTCTGTACTCCTTGGGTGGGAAGCCGGAGGTCTTAAGCTCGTTTATGACGTCCTGCCCCTTCCTCCTGAGCATCACGTAATAAGCGATGTGTGCGAGCGGGAAGGCGTCCGCCTTTCTCTGCGCGCCGGCTGCCCATTGGCGGTGTATGGCCCCGATTTGATTAACGTAAAGCTTCAATTCCCGTATGGTGGGCAGCCTTCTGTCCTGGTCCAAGTGAATCGCCAGCACCCTGTAGGCCTGATGGAAATCGGTGTCTTCATGCCTGGGAAAAGCGTCTTTCAATTTTTCCATCAGAAAACTTCGCCAGTCCGAGAGCACAGGGGGCGGCACCTCGAACCTGATCTGGAAGTTTTTGTCCATGAAGGAGGTTGCAACGTCCCCGATGACGCGCCCCTCTTTTTGGTCTCCATCGCCCGTCTCCCAGAGCAGGCTAAGGCCCTTGAGGTCATACAGGGCCAGCAGCCAGAGCCTGTTTGACCAGGAAGCCTTACTGTCAGTTCTGTATTGGAGAAATGTTTGAAGCGTGGACCAGATAGACAGGGCCTCTTTTGCGTCCACCCTGTCCAGGTTATCTACGATTAAGACTATACGTTTATTATTCTGCTTCAGGGCCTCGTCCATCAACAATCCGAACTTGTTGCCAAATTCTATCGAGGTCGGATTGGCTGTCTTATTGGTTTCAGTGCGCTTCTCCACTATCCCTTTGTTAGCAATCAGCTCCCATATCCCTTTCTTGTCCTTGTCCTTGAAGAATAGATATACGATTAAAGGCGCCAGGGAAAAAGCCAGCCCTAAAATAGATTCAACGATGAAGGTCCAGGCAATGTGACCCGTATTTGCTAACGTTATGTTTTCACGCAATGCCGAACTGAACAGCGCGCCGCCGACAGGCACTAATAGAAGAGAGACAGCGAAAGCTTTTCCGAGCTTCTTAAGCACCGGAGTATCCTTGATGGTCGTTACCTCGCGCCGGTTCGCAAGCTCTTCCAGCGTGTTATCCCATCCCTCTTTGCTGACCCACTCGTCTTCCTGTAGGTCTCTGATGAGTGTCTCTAAAAACGTCCAGCGCAACGGATCACCTTCGTGCGCCCAGGCGTCGAACGAGATCAGCTTAATATCTCGCTCCTTTTTCAGAGCGGCCTTGAGCAGATGTATGATGGTGGTTTTACCGGCCCCCCAACTGCCTTCAAGCCCGATGGTTATCCCCTGAGGCTCTGGGGCTTGAATCAATTCGGCAATTGCCCGCGCAACTTTCTGGTGAGGCTGCCCCTCGAACTTGTCTGTCGTTTCGGGTATGTCTGTCAGAAGATTTGTGGGGCATAGTTCGGTTACAACAACGGTCTCAGTAGTCCCGTTGTCATTCTGGCCCGGCGCTCCTGTGACAGCCTGGGAGGAAGGCTCGGTTGTCTCTGGTTTATCCATACAGGGTTATATCCTAATCGCGCTCAGCGTATACCATGTTTGCCAGGGAGCGCGCCACCTTGACGAGGATCACGCCAGAATAGTAAGGCCAGGCGCGCAGCGCCGGGGTAACACAGGGGCTACACGCGCGCGTCGCGAAGGAGTCGCGAGACGCTAGAGCTGGTTTTGAAATTGGCGGGGGGCGATATTCTTTGGGGACGCGCCACCCGTCCGTAGCAATTGGTGGGTCAAAGGAAACGGCCGTTTCGGCCCTTCCCTTGAGTCAACGAGCTTAAAATAAAATGGCGGAGAGGGTGGGATTCGAACCCGCGGTGGGCATTAACCCACTCCGGTTTTCGAGTCCGCTTCATACCCTACCACTAACGAGTACCAGGCAAGAATTGCTAGGAATTTCAAATAACCGGCAGCCGTCAAAGCACAGCTCATCTTAGTAATTCTTGGCACGTCATCACGCCATCTTCGCGCCAAGTCAGGATAAGAGTAGATGAGCAAACCCAATGGACGGAGGGCGTGGGTTCGAGTCCCAGCCCGGGCGTGAGGCCAGTAAGTGCGGAGAGTCCGAAAGACCGGAATCGCCTCTGTTAGAAATTAGAATCTCGACGTGGCCCTGTCCAGAACCTTCTGCCACTTCTGGT
The DNA here is from genome assembly GCA_035275605.1 of Pyrinomonadaceae bacterium. Classification (GTDB taxonomy): domain Bacteria; phylum Acidobacteriota; class Blastocatellia; order Pyrinomonadales; family Pyrinomonadaceae; genus QHXM01. The sequence continues at coordinate 4,424 of DATEMM010000008.1, read as the reverse complement.
AAAAATCGTAGAAGCCCGGGTATTGCTCATCGAGTCTGAGGCTCTCCGACCGCATATATTCGCGCGCACCGGCGGGGACACCCGTTCTTATTGGGCTCTGATATTTCGTCGGCTGAACGCCGCAGCCAACCGGACTAGGCCCTCGCGAATCGTGGCCTCATCGAAGGCGGCGAAACCCAGGATTATTCCTTTAGGATCGGGACGCTTTAGGGTATAACGGTCAAGAGCAATAACCTCAACGCCGTGCGCCGCCGCCGCCGTCTCCGCTTCTCGCGACGTCATGCCGTTCTTTAGAAAACCCACGGTATAAAGGCCGGCCTGAATGTTGGAAATTTCAAGTAGGCCCTTCAGGGGTCGGCGCCCTCCGTCGAGCAGCGTTGCGAGACGGCCGGCGTAAAGGTCACGCATACGCCGCAGGTGTCGCCCGAGGTGCCCGCCTTCGATAAAGTCGCAGAGCACCGCCTGATCGAGGCTGACGGAGCGGAAATCGGTTTGAAGCCGAAACGCTAAGAAATAGTCGATCAGGGACGGAGGCAACAGCACGTACCCCAGGCGCAGCGACGGGAACAGCAGCTTACTGAACGACCCGACCAGGATGACGCTCGAACTTCGGTCGAGACTTTGCAAGGCGGGTACGGGCCGCCCTTCGAAACGGTACTCGCTGTCGTAATCATCTTCGATGACGAAAGCGCCGACACGCGAAGCAAACTTCAGAACTTCTATCCGGCGCTCCAGCGACATCGTCACCCCCAGCGGGAACTGGTGGGCCGGCGTTAGGTACATTCCCCTGGGGCGGCCGCACATCCTCACCCCGGCAGAGACGGACAGCCCCTGCTCATCCACCGGCACCGGAACAACCTTTGCCCCGGCGTTAGAGAAAGCCATGGTGGCCCCGACGTATGCAGGGTCTTCCACCCATACGGGGTCGTCCCGTTTCAAGAGCAGGCGCGCCAGGAGATCCAGCGCCTGCTGCACACCGGAAACGATGACCACTTGATCGGCGGTACATCTGACGCCGCGGGAAGAGCCTAAATAATGTGCGGTGGCCTCGCGCAGGGGGCGGTATCCGCGGCCGTCGTCTTCCGTCTGCAACCATGCGCTGAAGGTTCGTGCTCGCCGGGCGACCATTTGCCCCCAAAGTTTCGCGGGGAACTCGGCGAGAGCCGGGTCGCGCATTTGAAAAGGTCGGCGGCCTTTTGTCGCAACCCAACCCTCGTAGGACTTCGGACGGACGTAGGCTGAAATCACCCGGCGGACATAAGCTGGCGGCGACTGGGCCTCTGCCCGCGAATGGGTAGCAGACGCTGCGCGACCACTCACCCACGTGCCCGACCCGACGCGCGAGGTCAAGTATCCTTCCGCCAGCAATCGCTCGAATACGCACACGACTGTGCCCCGCGAAAGAGAATGCTGTCGCGCGAAATCTCTAGACGCCGGCAGTCTGGTCCCGGGCCTGAGGCGGCCTTCCAGGATTGAGCGGCGCAACTCCGCGTACAGCCAGTCCGAAAGGGTCTGCTGTGGCGCCCGGCTACTCAGCGTGAGTTCAAACGAGCTGACAGTTTTAGGCATGCTGTAGGAATTGGTCTAACAAAATCAATTATAAATGGCTCTACCAATTGTACCACTACAAGTGTAAGCTCAGTGCTACGACGCACACGTTGCGATTCCTGGAAGTCATGCGGATAGCAACTCAACGACCGCAGACCCAAGGTCAGATAATAAAAGTCGTCCCTTAAACTCAACATTGACTTCATGCGATTTCGCCACGCCGACTTAATCCAAAGAGGAGATACTTATGAAAGTCTTCGGCTTGTTCGCAGCTTTATCCCTGCTCATCATCGGTTCTGTTAACCAGGTAAGCGCGCAGGAGACGAAAATCCGCTGGTTCGGGCACGCGGCCTTCTCGATTACGACCCCGCGCGGCAAGGTTCTGTTAATCGACCCGTGGCTCAGCAACCCCTCGAACCCCGAGGCGAAGGAGGGCCTTGACCCTCTGGCCTCCGTCGCGAAGGTTGACTACATACTGATTACACACGGGCACCGCGACCACGTCGGCGACGCGGTCGAGATAGCGAAGAAGACCGGGGCAGCGCTCGTCTGCAACCCGGAGTTGGCCGGCAACCTTGTAAAGCTCGCGGGGTTCCCTGAGAAGCAGGCCGCAACGGACGCCATCATGGGCATCGGCGGCGAGATTAAGATCGCCGACGGCGAGGTGACGGTCGCGATGACACCGGCCGTCCATTCGAGCAGCGTCTTCAACCCGAAGGCGGGGCCGACCGAGGCGGAGCGGGCTTACGGCGGCAACCCCGCCGGCTTCGTCATCATGATTAAGGACGGCCCCGTCATCTACCACTCCGGCGACACCGCGTACTTCAAAGACATGGAGACCATCGGCGAGCAATATCAGGTAGACCTAGCGCTGCTCAACATCGGCGGCCACTTCGGCATGGAGCCGCGCATGGCCGCGCGCGCCGCGCAATCCGTGCACGCCCGGCTCGCCGTCCCGCAGCACTACGCCACCTTCCCCGGCATCGCACAGAACGCGGACGAGTTCGCCGCCGAACTCAGGCGGCTGAAGATAGCCTTCTACGAGATGAAGCCCGGCGAGACCGTCACGTTCCGCGGCAGACAGAGGACACAAAAATAAAGAGGCGGCTCAAGATTTTGGCGCTGTTAGCTGTGAAGGAGCAATTACATTCAGGAAGAATGTTTTCCTAAGCTCTATGTCGGAGGACGCGATGGCGATTCAGAGGGAGAAGGCGGAGCGGTTCAAGGCGCTGCATGAGCGCGAGGGGGCGTTCGTCATGCCTAACCCCTGGGACGTCGGTTCTGCGCGACTGCTGGCGGGCTTAGGCTTCGAGGCACTGGCGACGACGAGCGCGGGCTTCGCCAACTCGATGGGGCGGCTCGATGGACAAATGACGAGAGACGAAGTGATCGAACATTGCCGCAGCCTCTCGGCGGCGACAGAGTTGCCGGTCAGCGCCGATTTGGAGAACTGCTTCGCGGATGACCCGGCGGAGGTCGGAGAGACCATCCTCCTCGGCGCGCGGGCCGGACTCGTCGGCGGCTCCATCGAGGATTACAGCGGCGAACCGTCGAATCATATTTACGATTTCGATCTGGCGGTTGAGCGCGTGCACGCAGCCGCCGAGGCAGCGCGCTCGCTCGACTTCCCGTTCACACTGACAGCGCGTGCCGAAAACCTGATTCGCGGAAAGAACGATCTCGACGACACTATCCGCCGCCTGCAAGCGTTCGAGGTGGCGGGCGCGGATGTGCTTTACGCGCCGGGAATCACGACGCTCGACGAAGTCCGGTTGGTGGCGGGCGCGTTGACGAAGCCGCTGAACGTCCTGGCTCCGCTCGTCAAGGGGGCGACGGTCGCGCAGATGGCCGACGCGGGCGCCAAGCGCATCAGCGTCGGGGGAGCGCTGGCGCGCGCCGCCCTCACCGCGCTGTTGCGTGCGGGTGTGGAGATGCGGGAAGCGGGAAGCTTCGAGTGGACTTCGGACCTGGCTTCGAGCGCCGAGGTTACGAGGATGTTGAGTGATCGGGTTGTCTGAGCGTGCCGGGGCACACGGTCGAACTGTCAAAGCGAGGAAGAGCTACCTCAAACAAGGAGAATCAGGTTATGCGGAAATACGCCGCTTTTACAGCACTGGTGGTCGCGGGATTGTTCGTCGGAGTTACGGGCGCGCATGCCCAGTCGGCACTGCTGAATCTACCGGACGCCAGCCAGCACGCGCGCGTCACGCAGCGCATCGGCATCACCGACATCACGATTGACTACCACCGCCCGCTCGTCCGCGGTCGAAAGATTTTCGGCGGCCTTCAAGCCTACGGACAGGTGTGGCGGGCGGGAGCCAACTTCAACACCACCATTGAGTTCAGCGACCCGGTCACAGTCGAAGGTCAGCCCCTCCCGAAGGGTGTGTATGGGCTGCACCTGATTCCGGGCGAGACCTCATGGGTCGTTATTTTCTCCAGGAACTCAACGTCCTGGGGCAGCTTTACCTACGACAAGGCCGAAGACGCGCTCCGCGTGACCGTGAAGCCGCAGGCCATCGAAAACCACGAAGCCCTGAGCTATGACTTCGACGACCCCAGGCCCAACTCCGCCTTGATCACGATGCGTTGGGAAAGGGTCGCGGTGCCTTTCAAGGTCGAGGTCAACACTCCAGAGATCGTCCGGCAGAGCCTACGCAACCAGCTTCGCGCCCGCGCCCAATTCGAGTGGCAGGCTTGGCAGGAAGCGGCCGACTACCTGCTGAATAACAAGCTCGGCGCGGAGGAGGCGGTCCGATACGCGGAGCGTTCCATCGAGATTGAAGACCGCTTTGAGAACGAAATGACCAAGGCGCATGCGCTCGGCGCGCTCGGACGTAAGGAGGAAGCCCTCGCTGCACGCGATAAAGCGATTG
>DATEMM010000007.1:0-4720 GCA_035275605.1 Pyrinomonadaceae bacterium | reverse complement strand
AACGCTGTTCCCAGGGCTGAAGCCCTGGGCTATTATCCGTCGCCCCTAACGGGGCTGTTGACTGCTTACTGCTTACTGATTACTGCTCACTGCTCATTTTTTACTCATCACTCATCACTTCTTTCCTTACTTCGGAGTTGACGTCGGCGTCGCCGCCGGGGCTGGCGCGGGCGGCGGGTTGAATTTGGCTTCGTCCACGGGGACGTTATTCTTAATCTCCGTGAACCTGCGCGTCCAGCTCCTGTCCGCTTCGACGGCCGAGTAGCGAATGACGAAAGGAAGCTTGACGCCGTCCACCTCCCTGTAGTCCTCATAGTCCAACTGCGATGGGATGTCGGCGATCATGGTGTGAAGGAGGTCCAGCACGCGGACGAGCAGGCCCGTCTGCGTGTCGAAGTAAAGTTTCTGCGTGGTGTTGGGCGAGGGCTTTGAAACCAGGACGTAGGTCTCGCGCCCCCCGATTCTCTCGCGCCCGACGATGCTCAAGTTGGGGTAATGCTCCTTGAGTTTGAGGTCGCCATAAAAATCTGCCGTTTGCTTTATGGCCTCCAACTGCGCCCCCCTCATCAGCCCCTGCCCGCGCGGGCCTTTCTGCCACCCGACCGTGCCGTTGTAGCCGGACATCATCGCTCCCTGCTTGCCCGTCATCACCGAATAGATTTTGTCCGGGGCCACGCGATAGGTTTCGACAGGGATGCTCGTCCCATCACCGCCCGTTTGCGTGCCAATCATCACCCGGCTCGTTACTTTTCTGAGTGCGGCCTCGCCGCCCATCGCCTGCGCATATTTGGCTAGCACCTGGTCTACGGTCGGCAAGGGCTCCGCCGCTTGCTTCGCCGCGCCAGCCTCGCCGCCGCCAGCAGCCTGTTCTGGATGCGGAAGCTTCGGCATGACCTGCGGCTCTGTCTGTCCCCTGTGGCAGGTGTAGCAGGTGATCGCGCCCGTGTCGCCAAAGATGGCCTTGTTGTCCTTGTTAATCGCCATCTGCATCTGGATCATCTGGCGCGCAGTGTTCTTGGTGGGCTTGTCGTCCTTCTCGAACTGCGGCGGGACGTGGCAGTAAACGCATTCAACGCCAAGCGAGCTGCTGATGAACTGCATGACGGGAATCAACTGCGAGTCGGGAAGACCGTTGAGCACCCTGATGTTCTTGCGCGTCTGCTCGACGGGCTTGTCGCCTTGCGGCGGCTGCTGTTGCTGCGCCTGACCGCGGTTAATGAAGATGAGGCTCCCCGCCAGGATGAAGAGCACAAGGGCGGAGAGTTTAAGCGTAATCTGCTTCATGCAATGCCTCCAAGTTGTGTGGATTACTGCGGACGGACTTTTTTTAAATGACGAGGTGGATTCTATTCTAATTTTGGTCTGCGGGGAAATACGACGCCTGGCGCGGCCCGGTTCCCCGCGATTTGGCCTCAGAAATGCTTTAGACCCTGAAGGGGTCGAATATAATAGCCAGGGGCAGAGCGAACCGTAGGTGAGCGCCGCCCCTGGAATAACGTAGTAAATGTTTTCGACCCTGAAGGGGTCGCATATTCAACCTTGAGTATGCGACCCCTTCAGGGTCGGAATCTATTAACGTATCTAACTAGGGGTGGCGCGCTTACGCGCTTACGCCTGGCTATCATATGTGACCCCTTCGGGGTCAGGAACGCGTCTTCATCGGAATCGCGCCTTCGAGCGCGCGGTAGATTTGCAGGTACATCTGCGTCTCGCGCGGAATCAGCACCCGCCAGCCGGAGCCGCCGCGGCGAATGTACTGCGGCAGCTTCGCCGGGTTGGAGTTGTAACCGGCGGCCATCAACTCCGGCCACGTCGCGACCCCGGACGCCAGCGCGCCGCTCACATCCGAGTTCCCAGCGAGCAGTTTCCAGGTGTCCAGCATGTAGAGCAGCATCGCCTCCAGGGCGTTGCCGTGGTTGCGCATCCCGTAGACGAAGTCCGGGTTGAGGCCGACGCCAGGATGCATACGCCTAACCATCTGATAGGTGGAGGGAATCATCTGCACCATGCCACCGGCCCCTGCGACGCTGACGGAGTGGCGGTAGGTATCCAGCTCGTTCAAAGCGTAGAGCGAGAAAATCTCCTCGAACAGCGCCTTGCGGTCCTCGTTGCGAAAGCGCGTATGGTCCGTGTGCTCGACGATGCAGAGGCGTTCGGCTATGTCCACCAGGTTCGACGGAATGGGGACGCCCTTGTCCTTCAAACGCTTCGCCGCCAGATCGATCATCGTGCGGACGTAATTCTGCCCGGCCTTGACCACGTCCGGCGACAGGAGCGCCGGGTGCGCAGACACGTAATAGGCCGTCTCGTTCAGGACGCCCCCGCGCTCAATCGGGTACTCGACTATGAGCGGCACGAAGGAGCGCCCAGTGCTGTCAAAGACCGTGACGGCGGTGTTGACCCCGTTGGCGCGGATGACGCGCACTTGCACGCTCGCGCCAAGCGAAGTCGTGAGCGACAGCTCGGACCCCTTCTTCAGGAAAATTTCCTTGGGGATGCTTATCAGATGAATCTGCGAAGATTTATCATCGAAGGCGGCAAGCGTCACGGTGTAGAGCGAAGGACTCGTCAAAGCCGTCAGCGCCGGGCGCGACTTGAGCAGGCGCTTCGCTTCCGCAAGGCGCGCGCTGATCTTATTCATCGAAAGCGGGCGCGCCTGCTGGATGGCGGCCATCTCGGCCGGCAGTTGCGAGGACAGGGGCGGCTGCGCGACGGATTGCGCCGGCACAGCGGGATTCTGCGTTGGCACAGTTCCCTGACGAGCGCCTTGCGTCGTCACGGTCCGCGGGCGTGTGATTCCCTGCGTCTGGTCCGTAGACTGCGAGCGTGCGGGAGAAAACTCGAAAACCAGGCCCAATGCGAGCAGAAAGAGGGAAAACTTCGCGCGTTTATTCATAACTCTCCGGGGTCTCCTCAGGGTCAGGGCTCGCCGGCTCTCCGGCAAGAAGACGTTAAGATTCGCGCGAGGGCCTTTCGGTTGTCAACACTTTTTTCCCTGGGATTTTCGGGGCAAATCTTCGGGCGGCCGCCTCTCTATTCCGATTTGCGCTTACGGTAAACCGGCTCGAACGCACGCGTGGTCTGCTCCGTGACGCTCTCCAGGGGCTCGGGGAGCGCACGCGCCTGCCCCTCTTCAAGCTCCCTGGTCGCCTTCCCGCCGAGAGGCGCGCCGTCCTCCACCTCTTTCAATCCGCGCCTGCTCTTCAGTAAAAGGTAGATGAAGACGCCCGTCAGAATGAACGTCAGCAGCAGCGTCGTGAGCCCGAATGCGATGATTACGCCCTTGCCCAGGTCGAGCAATTCTTTCATCATCGCCATCAGGCCGATGGTCGTCCCTATGCCGACGACGAAGACCGCCACCGTCGCCCAGATGAGTGACTCCGGTAAGGACTCTGACGGTTTACTGACCGTATCACTTTTCGCTCCGGCCAGCTTCGCCCCGCAATGATTGCAATAGCTCAGGCCCTGCGCCACAGACCCGCCACAAGAGGAACAGTACATCTTCCAACCTCCTCAACGCACTTACGATACGGCAAGACGTTAAGTTCGCCAACGCTTCTCCAGCGCCTCCGGCCTCAATTGTGAGATGTGCGCGGGGCAGTGTTAAAATAGACGGGTAATGAAAATGAATCAGGCAACACATCTGACCGGACTGGCACAGCCGGAGTTGATTGCGCTCGTCGAAGAGTTGGGAGAGCCCGCTTATCGCGGGCGGCAAATCTTCGCCTCGCTCCAGCGCAGGCGGCTGCGCTCATTCGACGAGATGACGGATTTGCCGAAAGAGTTTCGCGCCAAATTAATGGGGCGCGCGACCCCCTCTACGCTGAAAGTCGAATCCAGGTATCTCTCGGAAGACGGCACGCGCCGCTACCTTTTGAAGACGCACGACAACCTTCCAGTCGAGACCGTCTTCATCCCGGAAGAGAGGCGCGATACCATCTGTTTCTCTTCGCAGTCGGGCTGCCCGCTCCAGTGCAGTTTTTGCCTGACGGCCAAGCTCGGGCTGCTCCGAACCCTGACGGCGGGCGAGATTGTCGAGCAGATCATTATCGCGCTCAACGACGCTTACGGCGTGGGCGAGAAGACGCCGCGCGGGACCAATCTGGTGGCGATGGGAGCCGGAGAGCCGTTCCTGGCCTTCGAGCCTTTGATGAAAGCCTTGCGGGTGATGGCTGACCCGCAGGGCCTCTACATCGTCCCGAACCGCGTGACGGTCTCGACCGCAGGCGTTGTGCCGCGCATACGCGAGCTGGCACGGATTCCTGACCGCCCGCACCTGGCCATCTCTTTGGCCGCGCCGACGGACGAGCTAAGAGACGTGCTGATGCCGATTAACAAGAAGTGGCCGCTCGAAGAGTTGCTGGCAGCCTGCAAGGAGTTCGAGCGCTCGTTGAAGCCGGGCGAGCTTTTCACTTTCGAGTACGTCATGCTCGACGGCGTGAACGATTCGGACGAGCAGGCGCGCCAGCTCGCCAACCTGCTCAACCGCCACGGCCTTCGCGCCAAGGTCAACTTGATTCCGCACAACCCGGCCGACCCGCTTCCCTACCGGCCGTCCGCGCCCGAGCGCGTGGAGAGTTTCAAGCGGATTCTGGTAACTAAGGGCGTTCACGCTTTCGTCAGGCGTCCGCGCGGGCGAGACATCTACGCAGCCTGCGGGCAACTGGCGGCGCGGCGCACACCGGCCAACCCTGCCGGGGCAGACGCTTCATCAATTGGC
>DATEMM010000006.1:0-4942 GCA_035275605.1 Pyrinomonadaceae bacterium | reverse complement strand
AGCCCTCGGCACGCGCCGTCACGTACTGGAGGCCTGCGTACTCGCCCCCGCCGTGCGCGACGCGCGTCACGCTGAGCAGCTCGCGGCCAGACAAATCGTCAGCCTGGCTCTTTTGCGTCGTGACGGGAATTGCGAGCAGGGCGATTGCCAGGCAGCCGGCAGTCAGTAGAATTGTTTTACGTTTCAGTAGGTGTCGAAACATCTGTGCGATTTCTCCTCTTTTGTCTTAACCGCGCGCTGGCACTGGCCTGTACTCTGGCGAGCGCCGCGCGGCCGGGGGTTATGGTTTTATCCTGGAAAGAGCTACTCCTGTCTATAACGCGTAATCCAATCTGCCGATGGTCAACCCAAAACAGACGCTCACACGATTTATTTTTGCCCTGAGAGACGCGGCGGCCAAAAGTCTGATCGGCCAGGGAAGCACAAGAACTGTTGACGTGACTGTTTTGAATGCAGCGTACAAATATTTAGACGCGCCGGATGTTACTGCCGGCGAGCATGGTTGTCAATTATTACGTGAAATGATTCCAGCGTAGGTTTATCAGGGATTGGGGTCGGTGGGCGCTTCCGTGTCGCCGAGCGTGGCGTCCTCTTCCATGGGCGGCAGCTCGATGGTAATTCTTTCGTCGGAGCTTGCCTCCTGCAAGTCATCGCCGTCAAAGCGGGCCAGGACGACGGTGATGTTGTCCTCGCCGCCCCGCTCGTTGGCCTCTTCGACGAGCGCGGAGCAGGCCGCGCCCAAATCGCCTTCGGAGTCTTGCACGATGCGGCGCATGTCCTCCGCGCGCAGCTTTCCGGAGAGCCCGTCGCTGCACATCAGCAGGATGTCGCCGCGGCGTATGCGGAGCCTGCCAGTGACCGGGGTCAACTCGCTCTGTGCGCCGAGGGCCTGAAGGATGACGTTGCGGAACATGTGCGTTTCGGCTTCGGCCTCGCTGATCTGCCCGACGTCTACGAGCTGCTGCACGAGCGACTGGTCTTTCGTCGCCAGCCTGACCTGATCGCCGCGCAGCACATAGGCGCGGCTGTCGCCCACCTGAACCAGATCGAGCAGGTCGTCTTTGATGGCGGCCCCTGTGAAGGTCGCGCCCATTCCGGCGCAGCGCGTGTCCTCCTGGCTCCGGTGGTGAATCGCGAGATTGGCGTAAACGGTGGCGTGACGCAGGTAATCCACGAGGGCCTTCTCCTCGTCGTTGCTCGTGTCCGGCAGGTCTTCGACCTCACTCCCGACGAGCATCTCGCGCACGGTTTCGACGGCCATGCGGCTGGCCACGTCTCCGGCCAGCGCGCCGCCCATCCCGTCGGAGACGACCAGCACGAGTCCCTTCTCGCCCAGATCGAAGTGGCGCACGTCCTCGGGCGGCTCCGCGCCGTCCGAGCCCGTCCAGGCCCGCCCCGTCGTCAGATCGAGGATGAGAAAATTGTCTTCGTTCCCGCGCCGTACACGACCAACGTCGGATTTTGCGTGAAGCTCTACAATCATAAGTAAGTGATGAGTGCTGAATACTGAGTACTGAGTTAAAAGACAAGAACTTTTTTCTTTTTCTCAGTACTCAGTACTCAGTACTCAGTACTATGCCTTTTTCAACGCTTGATCCAAATCTTCAATAATATCGTCCGTGTCTTCGATCCCGACGGAGATGCGCACGAGGCCGTCCGTAATGCCGAGGCGCTCGCGCGTCTCGGGAAGGACGGAGGCGTGCGTCATAGTTGCCGGGTGCGAGATCAAAGTCTCCACGCCGCCCAGGCTTTCCGCGAGCGTGCATAGCTTAACAGATTCCAGCACCGCGCGGGCAGCTTCGAGCGACCCGACGTCAAAAGCCACCATCCCGCCGAACCCTTTCTGCTGCCGCTTGGCCAAATCGTGCTGGCGATGCGAGAGCGAGCCGGGATAGTAAATCTTACGCACCTTCGGGTGCTCTTCCAGGAAGGCGGCGACGGCGCGGCCCGAACGGTCGTGCTGCTCCATCCTCAGCGCCAGCGTCTTCGTCCCGCGCAGCACCAGCCAGGAGTCGAAGGGCGAGAGTATGGCCCCCGCGCTATTCTGCACAAAACCGATCCAGTTGGCATCCTCTTCGTTGTTCAGCACGACGATGCCGCCCACCCCGTCCGAATGGCCGTTGAGGTATTTAGTCGTGGAATGCACCACAATGTCAACGCCGAATTCGAGCGGGCGCTGGAGGTAAGGGGACATGAAGGTGTTGTCGCAGACGACGCGCGCGCCCGTCGCGTGTGCCAGATCGGAGACGGCCTGAAGGTCCGTCACGATCATCACGGGGTTGGTCGGCGTCTCGACAAAGACCATCTTTGTGTTCTCTTTAATCGCCGCCTCGACGTTGGTCACGTCCGAGGTGTCCACGAAATCGAACTCGATGTTGTAGTTCGCCAGTATCCGGCTGAAGAGGCGGAAGGTGCCGCCGTAGGTGTTGTCTGAGACGATGACGTGCTCGCCCGCCTTGATGAGGCGCAGCGTGGCGTCGATGGCCGCCATCCCCGAAGCGAAGGCGTACCCGAAACGCGCGCCTTCGAGCGCGGCGATGTTCCGCTCAAGCGCCGCGCGCGTAGGGTTCTGTGTGCGCGCGTACTCGTAGCCTTTATGTCGCCCTAGCCCGTCCTGCGCGTAAGTCGAAGTCTGGTAGATGGGGACCGTCACCGAGCCCGTCGCCGGGTCGGCTTCCTGCCCCGCATGTATGGCCGTCGTTGCGAATCCCATAAAAATCAGTGGTCAGTGGTCAGTAGTCAGTGGTCAGTAAGTCGGCGACGGCGAGCAGTGTCTTTAACTGACCACTGACCACCGGCCACTGACCACTAATCGAATATTCCCTGGCTCATGTAGCGTTCGGCGCCATCGGGAAAGAGCGTGACGACGCGCTTGCCCGGCCCGAGCCGTTCGGCTAGGCGGTAGGCCGCCGCCGCCGCTGCCCCAGATGAGCCCCCGCAGAGCACGCCCTCCGTCTCGGCCAGCCGCCTGACGGTCGCAAAAGCCTCGTCGTCGTAAACCATCATGACTTCGTCTGCCAAATCCATCTCGCAGTTCTTCGGAATGAACTGCGACTGGCCTATGCCCTCGACCTTGTGCTCGCCAGGGGGGCCGCCGCCCAGAATAGAGCCTTCGGGTTCAACCAGAACGCAGAGCGCCGCCGGAATCTCCTTCTTGATGGCGCGCGCAACCCCTGTGAATGTGCCAGCCGTGCCGGCCCCGATGGCGATGGCGTCAATGCGCCCGTCCATCTGGTCTATGATCTCGCGCGCGGTCGTCTTTTCGTGAAAGCAGGGGTTCGAGGGGTTCTCGAACTGCTGCGGAACGAAGCTGTCTTTGATCTCCGAGGCCATCTCTTTGGCGCGCACGATAGCGCCTTTCATCCCCTGTTCTTTGCTGACGTACTCGATTTCGCCGCCGAGGGCCTCCATGATCTTCATCTTCTCGCGTGAGTAGCCCTCGGGCACGCAGAGGATGACGCGGTAGCCGCGGGCCACGCCGATCAGGGCCAGCCCGATGCCCGTGTTCCCGGCCGTCGGCTCAATGATGGTCGAGCCGGGTTTGAGAATGCCGCGCTCCTCGGCGTCCAGAATCATCCCCAGCGCCGCGCGGTCTTTCACACTTCCGCCAGGGTTGAGGTATTCCAGTTTGGCGTAAATATCCGCGAGCGGCGGTCTGGCAAAACGCGCGAGGTGTAGCAGCGGAGTGTCACCAACAAGCTCAATAATGTTCTCAGTCGTACCCGTCGGCATTAAGTTTTATAACTCGCAAGCATCACAAGTAAAAAGAGCGCCAAGCCATATTAATCAGGGAAAGGCATGGTAGCCCGCGAGTGGAATGAAAGTCAAAAGCTAACGGGAACAGCCCACAGAGAAATCGGCCCGGATAAAGCCCCACCGGGCCAAAGGCGCGGGCTGACCCCCGCGCTTTCTGTCCGCTACTTTCCGCCGCGAAGCTGCGCCTTCTCTTCCAGGAGTTCCGTCGTGCGCTCTGTGACGCTTCCGGGCAGGCTTTGAGCCTCCGGCCCTGAAGTCACAGGTTGCGCCGCATGCTCAGCCTCCCGCAGGGCCTTTGCCTCGGGCGCAGGTCGGACGAGCAACCCGGCTATGATTCTGCCGAGGCCGGAAAGCGTCGGGATGAGGCCGATGAGCCAGAGCATGCGTGCGACGGGCTCCACCTCGAAGGGGATTCTGGCCAGGGTCTCGGGCGGAATTTTCAAGACCAGCGCCGCCGAGAAGTAGTAGAGGAAAATCATCAGCGCGATGCCCGAGAAAAAAGAGGCCGTGCCTTTGACGATGTGATTTTCGCGGCGAAGCTCCGGGTGCTGCTCCGTCTCTTTCGGTTTCAGCTCGGCCAAATGCCTGGCCTTGGATTTGGGGAAGCTGCTGACGATCTCCATGTTCATCTGGTCGAAGGCGTGCGAGACTTCTTCGGTCCCCTGGTCGCCCTTCATGCTCTGCATCATCTCCTTGATCTTGGGCAGGGGGCCGCGGTCGCTCCTGGCGATGGCCTCGCTCAAGGTGACGGCTTTACCGATGAATTTCAGGTTTGCGCCGCACGAGCGACAAAATTGCTGTCCCGCTGAAGACTCAGTTCCGCACTGTGGGCAAAACATACTCCCCTCCACTAAGGGGCTTAAAAGTCATGGCCCCTTCCAGACTCTCGGAAACTTTTCCGAGATTTTGTTAGTTCAGGTCAAGCGCATCCGACGTCCGGCCTCTACTGCTCCTTTTACCCTCCAACTTCATCGAACTTAACTTTTAACACCTTCGTATATTTTCTTTCTAGTCTTCAGCGTACCCACAGGCTTTTCAACCAACCTCGCGTTTTAAAGCTCGTGCCGCAACAACTCCCCGTTGCCAGGCACCGGCTCACCTACTACCTCAAAGGAGATGTCCGATGCGTTCGATTAACTATAGACTTTTGGCTGCAATCCTTGCGCTCTCCGTCGTAGCGTGGAGC
>DATEMM010000005.1:0-4755 GCA_035275605.1 Pyrinomonadaceae bacterium | reverse complement strand
TGAAGGCAGCCATCGGCCGCTCACGCGCATCTTGAACCTTACGGCCTTCACCGGAGAGCCATTCTCTCGACCAGTTAATTTTCTGAGGACACGAAGATGAAAGTTAGAAAATATATCCTACTGCTCGCCGCCATCTGCCTTGCCGCGCCTCCGTCGCTGTGGGCGCAGGAGAGCGGAGGCGCAGCGTCGTCCGCGTCCGCGCAGCAGGGCGCGAGCGTTGTGCCAGCTTCCAACCTGGATACGCAGGGGATTAAGAAATACTTGCTCGGCCCCGGCGATACTCTGGACATACGCGTCTTCGGGCAGTCGGACCTGAACTGGACGGGCGAAGTGGATGCCGAGGGCAAACTCTCCTCGCTGCCTTTCATCGAGACGCCCATCAGCGTCCAGTGCCGCACGGACAAGGAAGTCCAGAAGGACATCGTCGCGGCCTATTCCAAATTCCTCAAGAACCCGCAGATCAGCGTGCGCGTGACTGGACGCAACAGCCGTCCCCCCGCGACGGTGCTTGGCGCTGTGCTGGCCCCGACGCGTGTTCAGATGCAGCGCCGCGTGCGCCTCAATGAATTGATCGCCGCCTCCGGCGGAACGACCGAACGCGCCAACGGCGACATACAGGTCCTGCATACGGAGCCGGTGATGTGCCCCGAGCCGGGCGAAGTGGTCGAGCCCCTCTTCACACAGGATGGGCTAAACGCCAACGTCATTCAAACCTATAAAATCTCGGACCTGCTGGCGGGCAAACCCGAAGCCAACCCGGTCGTGCGCCCCGGCGACATCATTAACGTGATGGATGCCAAGCCAGTTTACATCACGGGCTACGTGGCCGCCCCGCAGCCCCTTCTGCTGCGCGATGGGATGACGCTGGCGATGGCTGTGGCCCTGGTCGGCGGGCCGAGGCCGGAAGCCAAGACTAACGACGTCCGCATCATACGCAAGAAACCCGGGATGCCCGAGCTGGAGGTCAAGCGTTATGACCTCGCCGCCATCAAAAAGAAGAAGGCGGACGACGTCGTGCTTGAGCCTTACGACGTAATCGAAGTGCCCAAGAGCAACGATTTCAGTGCGAAGAATATTCTCAAATTACTGGCGGGCGCAGCCGCGGGCAGTATCCCTGGCCTGGTGGCCGCACCCGTGCAGGCGTTTCAGTACCGGGTAATCTACGAATAAACCGGAGAGACAGATGTTGGGAAAGAAGAGGCTGGCCGAGCCGCCAGCCTCTTCTTTTTTGAGCAATGACATAGCATGAGGGGCGCGCGCCGCTCGCCTCCTCTCTTCGCCCTACAGGGTTCCCGTGTGGTAAATTACAGGGCATCTCATCAGTGTAATAATCATTTCTTAAAGAAGGTCGAACAATGAGTCAACGAATTACAAGAACGGATGCGAAGCGCAAGAAGAGGAAACGCCGTCTGATCACCCTGGCGTGGATTGTCGGGCTAACGGCTCTCATCATCATCCTGCTTTATAAAGAGAGGGCCGACTGGCTCTACGTGCTGGCCACTCTGGGCCTGACTGTGCTGATGATAATCGTCGCGTTTGCCGACTTGAAAGCGGGGCGGAAGGGCGTTGACGAGGCCTCGCTTGGCGATGACTCGGCGAGTATCGGCAGCGGGCTGACGGGAACAGGAGCCCCAACTGCCACGGCCACCGCCACGGCCCCATCCGATTGGCGTGGGACCGGAAGCCGGAAGAATCGTAGAAAGTAGAAGCCTCCGAGCAGCGCAGGAGCGCTCTCGCTTATTTCAGTGAGAGGCGCTCCTGCTCGCCCGTCCTGCTCTTGACTTCCTGCTTGATCTCCTCGACGTCTTCGGCTACCTCCTGGAGTTTCCCACTGGTCCGCTCCACATCCTCGCGGACGACCTCCATCTCATCGGTAATATCTTCGACGGCCCGCTTCACGCCCTTCACGTCGGCGGACTCGCTCTTGACCGTCTGCTCTATGACTTCGAGGACTTCCTGCGGCTCCGGCGAAATCTTGAGCGCCTTGACCTCCGGGTCTGGCTTGAAGTTGAAGCGGTGGCTCATCTGATCAAGCTGCCCCGTCAACTGATCCAGCATCTCCAGGACTTTCGTCGCCTTTTGCTCGGCCAGGAGGTTGACCTGCAAGTCAAGCTCGGCGCGCTTCTCGCTGGCGCGCGACATGCGATTCTGCGAGATCAGGACGAAGGTCGATAGGAAAATCGCTTCGAGCGAGACGATAGTCGTCAACAGGCTATACGGGAAGCGGTCGAACCCGCTAAGACCCGGAATGTGAACCAGGCCGATGTTGAGAAGTATCCACACGGCGAACCAGATGACGTGGACGTAGACAAACGCCATCGAGCCTGTGAAATCTGTGATGGCGTCGGCGATGCGCCCGCCGAGCGTGCGCGCCTGCGTCATCTTCTGCTGCATGTCGATGATGGCGGCGGTGTTCTTCCGCACTATCTCGCTCTGCGTAATTGCTGAACTGCTCATTCAAAAAACCTCCGGCGGCTTAAATGCCCGCTTCATTGAATCAAGCGTTATGCCGTTAAAAAATGTTAATGAAACGGCGGACTCTGAGTACGCTTCCGTACTTATTCGATGCAGGTAGGTGAATTTTTGGGACAAAAAAGGCGGCGGATGTGGTATCTTCGGCTTCGGCCCGGCGGAGTCGTCCGGGCGAGCTGCAAATGGATTCGTAGCCGCTGGTGGCCGAGGCTCTATCGCAGCGACGGTTAGACTCAAACCCGTTCAAAAGTTTCTTTCTCCCCAAAGCCTCCGAGACCTTACAATGCGCCGTCCCCGCACTGCTCTCTTTCTGCTGGCGACAGTAATTCTGTCGGCTGTGAGCGTGCGCCCTTACACGTTGCAACTGACGGACGCGTCAAACTCCGCTCAGGTCCGTTGGCCGACCAACACGATCACGATCACGCTCTCGACCTCTCTGACCACACCGCAGTCGAACATCAAAGCAGGCAGCGACGTGCTGGGAGCGGCGCGCAGAGCACTGCGGCGCTGGGAAGAGGTCGCCAACATACGCTTCAAAGTTGCTTCGTCGGACGTGCAGTCGGTCAGCGCGCCGGGAACGCGCGGCGACGGGTTGAGCCTGATTACGGTAGCGCACACGGCTGAGAACCAGGCGACCTTCTCGGGCGCGGCAAGCGAGATGTCCGGGCGCACGCGCATCTTCTCGACCGTCTCCGGCCAGATTAACGAAGCGGACGTCGTCCTTAACCCTGGACAATCTTTCTCCTCGGACGGAACCACCGGGACCTACGACCTTGAGGCGACTTTCATGCACGAGGTCGGACACCTGCTCGGGCTGGAACATTCGGCCGTGCTCGGTGCGACGATGCAGCCGCGGCAGGGACGAAACGGGATTTATAATCTGACCAGAAGAGCGCCGCGCGTTTTGTCTGAGGACGACCGGGCAGGCGCACGCGCCATCTACGGGGCGCGCCTGGGCGCGGGCGTGCGCGGCGCGATTGCCGGCACAATCAGTTTTAGCAGCGGCGCTCCGGTCTTCGGCGCTAACGTCTGGGTCGAAGAGGCCGGGACGGCGCGAGTGATAGCCAGCAACGTCACGTTGGCAAACGGCTCTTACCACATAGAGGGCTTACAGCCCGGAAGTTATCGCGTCTTCGCACAGCCGCTTGGCGGCGCGGTCTTCGCTTCCGAGATAGCCTCGCAGCGTGGCGCATACGCGGGCCTCGCCATAGGCCAACGTCTACCGTTTCGCACGGAGGAGTTGGGGGCGGTCAACGTCACGGCGGGCAACACCGCCGCGCTCAACGCGCAACTCTCCGGCGTTCCATCCCTGCTCAACCCTTCCTTCATAGGGACGGGCGGCCAGCTCTCGACGGTCGCCGTCCCGGTCATACCTTCCGGCACATACAAAATCTTCGTCGCGGGCGAAGGCATCAGCTCCGCCCAGCTCGCTAAAAGCGGCATCACCTCTTCGTCCGCCTTCATCACGATTGACCCGGCGAGCATCGCGGACGCAGATTTCGGTAACGGCCTCAAGGTCGTCAGTTTCGACCTGACGGTCAGCGCGGACGCTCCCGCAGGGGATTACAGTCTGCGCCTGCAATCGCTGACGGGCGAGATCGCTTACCTCGTCGGCGGGCTCACGGTTGAGGCTCCGGAGGCGAGCGCCGAGGTGGGATTTGAATCGCTTATTGGCCCTATTGATTCGGCTGATACGAGCGCGGATGAGTATCAGGCAGGTGGTTGAAACTTCATCTTGAGTTGTGCATAATCATGCCGCGCCCGACACCCCGTTGGGCGAAGTGGTCGCGTGGGGTGAGGACACGTGGCCTTAGGGCGGGGGTTGTGGGAGACCTCCGCCCGCTTATTTTTTTCAGCACAAATATCATCACAAAAAATCCTGTGAGGCTGCATATCCGCCAGCCTTAATGCGCTTGACGACTGCGCTGATGAGCGTACAATGCGTGGACGGCGGCGCTTAGTCTTTACTGTCAGAAGGGTCCGCCGTTTCTTGCAATTAAAATTCTAGCTCTTAAATTTACGTCCAGCCGCTCAAACTCCGCCCGGCGGAGTTTGAGCAGCGCGCCTTGCGCCGTGAAGGCTTAGGAACTTCAGCGGCAGGAAAAGATGGTGCCCCCGCGCTTCGCTCCGTCAGTGGCGAATAGTCATCATGGCGACTGAAACGAATAGATCAAAAGGACGCTTCAAGGACTGGCTATTCAAGGGCGTGAGGGAACCGGAAGGCCCGCATGAGGCCGAAGGGCAGCATCACCAGCACCCGTGGTGGAAGGTGATGTGTTTGAC
>DATEMM010000004.1:0-2828 GCA_035275605.1 Pyrinomonadaceae bacterium | reverse complement strand
AACTCGCTGCTCGAAGGGTTGGTCTTCGGGGCGCGCGCCGGGAGCGCCGCCGCGGCGGATTACGCTAACGAACGTACTGGCACAGGCCACGCCGCCGTTAAAGATGAAAGGGAAGCGAGCGCTGGTTTTTCCGGCGACGTGGCGCTCGCGGTTCGCAAGCGCGTCCGGCGCTTGATGTGGGAGAGGGTCGGAATTCTCCGCAGCCGGGAATCAATCAGGCGCGCGCTCCTGGAGTTCGAGCAGATTGCGCGGGCGCCGCTCGCGCGGGCTTCGCGGAACTTTCTCAACGTCGCCACGCTCATCGCCCGCTCGGCGCTCTGGCGCGAGGAGTCGCGCGGCGCGCACTACCGCATTGATTTCCCCGCACGCGACGACGAACACTGGCGCGTGCATTCCGTAGTTAAACCGGGCACCGAGATTTCCTCAAGCCCCGAACTGGACTTTAGTACAGTGATGAGTAATGAGTGAAGAGTAAAGCAGATGTTAGATGCTGGATGCTAGCAAAAGCTTTGACTAACATCTGACATCCAACATCTCGTTACTCTTCACTCATCACTTCTTAACCGTTATGGCACAATACGAACAGATTCACGGGTGGGAGATGACGCCGCGAGAGGCCATCGAGCTGCAGAAGAGTTTGCGGGAGCGCGTCCGTTTGAAGCCGCTCTCGAAGCGGATCAAGACGATTGCGGGGGCCGACATCTCCTTTAACAAATTCTCGCCGGTGGTCTACGCGGGGCTCGTAGTCTTAAGCCTGCCTAACCTCGAAGTCATCGAAGAGGTAGGCGTGGTGAGCGAGACCAGATTTCCATACGTGCCGGGGCTCCTCTCTTTCCGCGAGTCGCCGTCGGTCCTGGAGGCCTGGGCCAAGTTGAAGACGGAACCGGACGCCGTGATGTTCGACGGGCAGGGCATCGCACACCCGCGCCGGGTCGGCATCGCGTCCCACGTCGGGCTGCTGATCAACCGCCCGACGTTTGGCTGCGCGAAGTCCGTGCTGGTCGGACGCTACGAGGAGCCGGGCGAGGAGCGCGGCAACTGGACGGAACTAATTGACCCGAAGAACCATGAGGTGGTCGGGGCGGCCGTCAGGACGAAGACGAGGGTGCAGCCCATCTTCGTCTCGCCCGGCCACCTGATTGACCACGAGGGGGCGATCAGGCTGACGCTTGAATGCGACGGCGGCTACCGCCAGCCGGAGCCCACGCGCCGCGCGCATCACCTGGTCAACGCGCTCCGGCGCGGCGAGCGTCCCGCGTCAGACGATGAGAACCCGCGCCTGTTTTAGAACAGTTTGCTGCGTATCCTGGGAGCGCACTCGCTTGGTACAAGCTCAACAGGACTAAGACTGAAGAGGGTTGACTCCGGTACGCTACAAAAAGCTTCGGGCCTTGAGTGTAGAACTCAAGGCCCGAAGCTTTTAATCAGTAAGTTGAAGTTTACTGCGTGACGGAGAATTTGCCGGTCTGCATGACGGACTGGCCCGAGACGCGGTCGCGTATGCGAACCTCTATCGAGTAGTCGCCTGCGCCGAGATTACGCGAGTCCAGAAGTCTGGCCAGCGTCAGGCGCTGTCCGTAGTCGGCCAGACCCTGCCAGTCTTCCGTCTGCTTGCCGACCTCCTTGCCGTCCTTCATCAGCACATACTGGACGTCCACTGAAGGCCGGAGCGTCGTCTGGTCTGTGCCAACGTTGTAGACCTGCATGTAGAGGCCGATGGGCTGCCCCTGCTTGTAGACGGCCGAAAGGTTCGGCACTACTTTGGTCTGACCGATGCGAAACATAGTGGTTTCCACCGCCGGGTTCGTGATGGTCTCCAGTTTCGAGGCCAGCACGAGCGTCGAAGTGCCAAGCTGCTTCGGATCATATTTCGGCACCGTGAACCCTATCTTCTGCACGCCGGTAGCGCCGGAAGCGATGTCGCGCACGACCACCTCGACCTTGTAGGTCCCAGGCGCGAGCGGCACTGCCTTCTGGTAGGCGGACTTGCGCTCCTTCGCATCGGACAACTCGGCCGGCGTGGCCGTCGTCTCCACTGGGTCTTCGAAGACGCCGACGCGGCGTCCAGAGACGGCGATGATGCGTCCGAAGATGTTCAGGCGCGCGCGCTGTAGACCGCCGCTGTCCTCGAAGACCAGGTCTTTGTTTTCAGTCTGGACGGTGATGGCGGTCATCACGCGGTCGTCGGACTGGCGGAAGAAGTCAACGCGGACGTCGAAGTTGAGCGGGTTCTCCTCGATGACGCCGCCGCCGGTTCTGCCGAGCGCGGTCTCCAACTCCTTGAACTTGACCTGCGGGGCCTGGTAGAGCTGGCTGATTAGGCGTATGCGCTCGAAGGGCGAATCCTGGGCGCGCTGGTAGTTGAAGTTGCTGCCCATGCCCATGATGCGCTGGGACTTGTCGGAGAGACCCAGTTGCTCGGCGAGCGTCAATCCTGCGCCGGGAATGTTGAGCATCGCGTCCTTCTCGTCGGGCGAACGCGCAATGCGGTACTCGCCGCTGCCCGTCGGGTCCACGAACTCTATCTCGATACCGGAGCCTATGCCGGGCAGGTAACGGTAGAACCAGATTTCAAAGGGGTAGGTCGTGGTCGAGCCGCCGCCCTGGTAAGAGGGGCGCTCGTAGCCGCCTCCCGTCGGGTGCGTTTCGATCTCGTCGGCCTTGCCGAACATGATGTAGATGCGCCCGCGGTCAGTCTTCCAGCCGGGGACGCCGGAGGAGAAGTGCTCGTTGGCGTAAGCGATACGCTCGTAGTACTCCTCGCGATACTCGTTCTCGTCCGTGTCCGGGTCCGGATCGCGCCGCCGCCAGAACATCTCTATGAACTG
>DATEMM010000003.1:0-19065 GCA_035275605.1 Pyrinomonadaceae bacterium | reverse complement strand
TCGGCACGGAAGGCCCGAGCATTTACGAGCCGATCACGCCGGAGCTTTTCGCGGCCCAGCGCGCCCCCTTTAACGGCGAGTCGCCCAGCCTCAACCCACGCGGGGCGCTGGCCGAGCTGACGCGCGAACAGTCGCAGCGACGTGAAGAAGACGACGACGGCATGATCGTCGTCACGGACGTCTTCAGCAACGGCAACGCGTCGCTCGCAGATGTCGTACAGGCCCCGCGCGACCGCCGCATGCTGGCCGCCTTCCGGGATGCCCTGCGCAAAAACGCCGCCTTCGTTCCGGCATACTATGACCGCCGCCCTGAAACTATGCGCGTCGTCTTCGTCGTGCAAAAGGTGGGCGTGGCGGAAAGAAATTTCTAAAAAAAGTGGTCAGTGGTCGGTGGTCAGTGGTCAGTAAAAATCAGTGGTCTTAACTGACTACTGACCACTGACCACCGACCACTGTCTCCTGCTTGACGCTTCGCGCGCGGGCGTGCTAGTTTGCCGTTTCATTCACGTTAGTCGCGAAATTCTTCTCTCTCTCAGCTCAGAGAGAGGTGTGCAGGAGACATGCTTTGTCCACAGCGCCCGCTCTCAAAAAGACGCCCTTGAACGCCGCGCACCGCCGGGCGGGCGGGCGGATGGTTGATTTCGGCGGCTGGGACATGCCGGTTCAGTACCCCGCTGGCACAGTCGAAGAGCACCTGCGGACGCGCACCCACTCCGGCCTCTTCGACGTCTCGCACATGGGCGAGATAGAGGTGCGCGGCCCCGAAGCCATCCCCTTCATCAACCGCCTGGTCTCGAACGACGTCACGAAGCTCGTTGACGGCCAGGCCCAGTACTCCGCTTTAACTACGCCGGAAGGCACCGTCGTCGATGACCTTCTGGTCTACCGCTTCGCGGAAGATCACCTGCTGCTCGTCGTCAACGCTTCGACCACAGAGAAGGATTGGGACTGGATCAAGTCTCATCATCTTCATGAGATGGTCGAGTTGAAGAACCTGAGCGCAGACTACTGCCAGCTCGCTCTCCAGGGACCGGACGCGCCCGGCATCTTGCAGACGCTGACGGACGTACCGCTCGAAGAGATTAAGTACTACCACTTTCGCGAGGGGAAGGTCGCCGACACGCCCGCCATCATTTCGCGCACGGGCTACACGGGCGAGGACGGCTTTGAGGTCTACGCCGCCGCCGATAGGGCGGAATTCCTGTGGGATAAACTTCTCGAAGCGGGCAAACACGGGACGCCCGACGGGACCTTGCCCTGCGGGCTGGCGGCGCGCAACACGCTGCGCCTGGAGTCGGCGATGGCGCTTTACGGCCATGAAATCACCGAGGAGACTACGCTGCTCGAAGCCAACCTCGGCTGGATTTGTAAACTGAACAAAGGCGACTTCACGGGGCGCGAGCGGCTGCTGAAGCAGAAGGAAGAGGGCGTGAAGCGCCGCCTCGTCGGTTTCGAGATGACCGAGCGCGGCATCGCGCGCGACGACCAGGAGGTACTGGTCAATAACGAGCGCGTCGGGCGCGTCACGTCCGGGAGCCCCGCGCCGTTCCTCAAGAAGAACATCGGCATGGCCTATGTCCCAGTCGAGCTCGCTAACGAGGGCCAGCAGATTCAAATAGATGTGCGCGGCCGCGCCGTCGGCGCGCAAATCGTCAAGACGCCTTTTTACAAACGGGAGAAGAAGCAGTAGTCAGTGGCCGGTGGCCAGTGCTCAGTTAAAGACTGTTCCTACTGGCCACTGACCACCGACCACTGACCACTGAGGAGATAACATGGCAAACGTTCCAGAGGATTTGCATTACAGCAAGGACCACGAGTGGATCAGGGTCGAGGGCGACGTGGGCACTATCGGCATCACGGACTACGCGCAGAACTCGCTCGGCGACGTGGTCTACGTCGAGCTACCGCGGGTCGGAGAGAGCTTCACGGCCCACGAATCGTTCGGCTCGGTCGAATCGGTCAAGGCCGTCTCGGAGATTTTCACTCCGGTCTCGGGCGAAGTGACCGAGGTCAACGAATCCCTACAGGACGAGCCGGAGAAGGTCAACACCGATCCTTACGGCGACGGCTGGATGGTCCGCGTCCGCATAAGCAATTCAGGCGAAGTTGACAAGCTAATGTCGGCAGCCGAGTACGAAGACTTTACCAAAGCCGAGGAGACAGAATAAAAGTTGCGCTATATCCCGAACTCGCCGGAGGAGCAGGCCGAGATGCTCAAGCTGCTCGGCCTCAACTCGGCGGAAGAACTTTTCAACTCTATCCCGGCTGACCTCAGACTTCGCGAGCCGCTCAAGACGCCCGCCGCAATCTCCGAGATGGAGCTTCTGGCGGGCTTCGAAGAGATGGCCGCGCGCAATGCGGCCGCCCGACGCCCCAGCTTTCTGGGCGCGGGCGCTTACTCGCACTACTCCCCGACCATCGTTGACCATCTCATCTCCCGCTCGGAATTTTTCACTGCCTACACGCCCTATCAGCCGGAGATTTCGCAGGGCACACTGCAAGCCATCTTCGAGTTTCAAACTCTAGTCTGCCAGCTCACGGGCATGGACGTGGCGAACGCTTCCATGTATGACGGCTCGACCGCGCTGGCAGAGGCCGTGCTGATGGCCGAGCGCGTCACGCGCCGCAAGAAGGTGATCACTTCGGCGGCCGTACATCCCGAATACCTCGAAGTCGTGGACACCTACGTCCAGCACTACGGAGTCGATTTTCACCGTGTCCCGACGGACGAGCGGACGGGGCTGATTTCCGCCGAAGGCTTAGACTCTCTGGACGACCAGACGGCTGCGCTCGTCGTCCAATCCCCAAACTTCTTCGGCTGCGTCGAAGACCTCTCGGCCCTGGCGGAGCGCGCGCACGCGGTTGGTGCCCTCCTGATAGTGGCCGTGACGGAGAGCATTTCATTCGGCTTCCTGCGCTCACCCGGAGCCTGCGGCGCGGACATAGTCGTCGCCGAGGGCCAGTCGTTCGGCGTGCCAGTCTCGTTCGGCGGCCCCTTCGTCGGGCTCTTTGCGACGCGCGACAAGTACGCGCGCCAAATTCCCGGCCGCCTCGTCGGCGAGGCGTTTGATAGGCAGGGACGGCGCGGCTTCGTCCTGACGCTCGCCACGCGCGAGCAGCACATACGCCGCGAGAAGGCGACCTCCAACATCTGCACCAATGAAGGGTTGATTGCCCTCGCCGCGACCATTTATATGGAGACGATGGGGCGGAGCGGCCTACAGGAAGTAGCCGCGCAGTGCGCGCAGAAGGCAGCCTATTGTGCGCGCCGCATCTCGGAGTTGAAAGGCTTCTCACTCCCCTTCTCCGCGCCGCGCTTCAACGAGTTCGTCGTCCGCGCGCCTGTCGAGGCCGAAGGATTGCTCGCGCGCCTGGCCGCCGAGAAAGAGATCACGGGAGGGCTTGCGCTCTCGCGCTACTACCAAGACCGGCCCAACGATTTTCTGGTCTGCGTGACCGAGACAAATCCGCGGCGGGAGATAGATGCGCTCGTCGAAGGGTTGAAGGATTTAACCAGCTAGCGATTAATTTTAATGAGTCAATCAACCAACATCACCAAAGCCGCGCCGCACATTACGCAAAATGAGTCGCTCATCTTCGAGCGCTCGCAGGTCGGGCGCAAAGGCTATCGCCTGCCGCCGCTCGACGTGGACGAAACCCCTCTGGACGAAATCGTCCCCGCCGCGCTTCGCCGCAACGACGACCTGGAGGGCGTCCCAGAAGTGAGCGAGGTGGACGTTGTTCGCCACTTCACGCGCATCTCGACCTGGAACTACTCGATTGACCTGGGCATGTACCCGCTGGGCTCCTGCACAATGAAGTACAACTCGCGCCTCAACGAGAAGGTCGCGCGCATCGCCGGGTTCAGTGGCCTTCACCCGCTCGCGCCCGAAGCTGATGCACAAGGGGCGCTGCAATTAATCTACGAGTTGCAGGAGAGTCTGTCGGAGATTACAGGGCTCGCGGGCGTCTCGCTTCAACCGGCGGCGGGCGCGCATGGCGAGATGACGGGCGTCATGATTATTCGCGCCTTCATAGACGCGCGCGACGGCGAGGGCGCGTCCGCCAACAGGCGCGTGATGCTCATCCCGGATTCGGCGCACGGCACCAACCCTGCGTCGGCTCATCTCTCGGGCTTCACTGTCAAAACCATCCGTTCGACCGCTGAAGGCTTCACGGACCTGGAGCACCTGCGCGAACTGTGCGCGCACGGCGACGTGGCGGGCCTGATGCTGACCAACCCTAACACGCTCGGCCTCTTCGAGAAGAACATCAAAGAGATTTGCCGGATCGTGCATGACGCCGGAGGTTTGGTCTACATGGACGGCGCGAACATGAACGCGCTCGTAGGGGTCGCGCGCCCCGGCGACATGGGCGTGGACGTGATTCACCTGAATTTGCACAAGACTTTCTCGACGCCGCACGGCGGGGGCGGCCCTGGCTGCGGCCCCTGCTGCTGCACCAAAGAGCTGGAGCCCTTCCTGCCCGTCCCGCGCGTCGTTATGGACGGAGCTGACTACCGCCTGGACTTTGACCGCCCGCAATCAATCGGCCGCGTCAAAGCCTTCTTCGGGAACTTCGGGATGATGGTGCGGGCGCTCGCCTACATACAGACGCACGGCTCGGACGGGCTGCGCGAGGCGACGGAGGCCGCCGTCCTGAACGCGCGCTACGTCGCGCACGGCCTCACCTCCGATTTTGACAAGCCGTTCGAGGCGGACCCGATGCACGAGGTCGTCTTCACGGACAAGCGGCAGTCGCGCAAGGGCGTTCACACGCTCGACATAGCCAAGCGGCTGATCGATTACGGGTTTCACCCGATGACCATCTACTTTCCGCTCATCGTCCAGGGCGCAATGCTGATCGAGCCGACGGAATCAGTCGGTCGCCAGGAGCTAGATCAATTCGTCGCCGCCATGCGCTCGATTGCGCGCGAGGCAGTCGAAGACCCCGAACTCGTGCTCAACGCCCCACACACCACGCGCATCGGACGCCTGGACGAAGCGGCCGCCGCGCGCCGTCCGGTCCTGCGCTGGAAACCCAAAGGGGCGGCCAGCGCTGCGTGATAAAGAAGTGATGAGTAGAAAGTAAGCAGTAAGCAGTAAGTAGTGAGCAGTTAAGAGCCCCGGAGGGGCGACTGAATCGGTCGCTTCTCCGGGGCTCACAATTTTATTTACGTCGGCGGTGAAAAGTCCCTCCCATTACGCCTATATTCATAGCTAAAGAGGAACGGAAGTGCTGATTATGCTTGCCCCCAGAGCAGGGATACGTTTATTCATTTTGAGGAAGATGCTTCTACTCATTTTCCTCTACGCTTTAGCGCCGGCGGTCTACGCCGCGCGCGCCGACTCACTCCCCGCGCCCAATCTACGAGAGAAAGATGTCAGGAAAGGCGAAATCATCGTCGCGCAGTTGCGCCGCCTTGAGAACTTGACCGCAGCTTCGCCCGATTTCAAAACCTACAGGGCGCTCGTCAACAGAATCTATCCCGATCTATTCGTCAAGGTCTCGGAGCTTCAGGACAGCGATCTTAAGACTGACTTAACTACGGCCGCTTTCTTTTACGAAGAAGCCCTATCCGGGCTGAGCCTCTCGATTGGCGGTAAAATCGATTGTGAAGACGAGTTGAGAGACGCCTATGCCAGGGTCTGCGTCGAGGGCGGAAGCGACACGGCCGCGAGCCTCCTCTGGGCCAAGGCGCGGCTTCACACAGCCTGGGCCGACGCTCTGCTCAAATATCACAGGGGAGCTGATGACGAGGCCACGCGGGCACGCCTGGAAGAGATGCGCAACGCGCGCCGGATTGACCTGGCGCTCGCCGCAAGCGCCGTCGCCGCACTCAAGACTTTGGAGAGAGACGTGTGCGCTTATTCGTCTCTGGCGGAGTTCGAGGAGCGCGGCGCGCTCGCCACTGTGCCTTTTGAGCAACTCTCGAAAGAGGTTGCGGGAGTGCTTCAATCAGTTGACAGGGTCTTGCGGTCCCTGCCGCGCGGCCCACTGTTCTATCCCATCTACCACGCGCGGAACTCTTATCATGACGGGGTCTTCTGGTGGCGCAAGACCTACAGTCGGCGCAAACTGGTCGTTGACGCCAACTCTTTCACCGAACCCGACGCGCAGAAATCCTTCAA
The DNA here is from genome assembly GCA_035275605.1 of Pyrinomonadaceae bacterium. GTDB lineage: Bacteria > Acidobacteriota > Blastocatellia > Pyrinomonadales > Pyrinomonadaceae > QHXM01. The sequence goes on along the minus strand of DATEMM010000003.1, from coordinate 12,934 downwards.
CCTGGACGAGAACGTCGTCAACTACACGGTCGCCATCAACTGGCGCAAGGCCATCATCCAAACTCGCCGGGCCGCAACTCTCATCGAGACCTTGAAGAGCAAGTCTAAGATATAGCCACAGAGGCACAGAGACACGGAGAAGAAAAGCTCAAACCAATAATTTCAGATTTGAGATTTGAGATTTCAGATTTCAGATTTGAAACCTGAATTTCCTAAATTTTCTCTGTGTCTCTGTGACTATCTTCCAGCCGAGGGTATTTTCAAGAGCGCCAGTCTTTCGACCACGCGTCCGTGCAAAAGGTGCTCCTCGATGATCTCCGGCACGTCCGAGGCTCTAACCTGCGCGTACCAGACGCCGTCCGGGTACACGAGCACGGCCGCGCCGACGGCGCAGAAACCCACCGAGCTGCAATCCGTGAGGACGACGCTGCCCTGCGGGTTCTTGCCCTTCTTCTCTTTCCCGAAAAGAATCCCCAGCTCTTTGAGCCCGCTCTCGAAAGCCTCTTTGACCTCGGCGCTGCCCACGGCCGAGCAGGATTTACCGTTGCAGACGAAGACGTGATGACGGATCGGCGCGTAGGCCACAGGGGCCAGCGCGCAGACCTTGTCTTTATCTTCCAGGAATGAAATTTCGCTCATTGATTTTGACGATGGCGTCGCCTCGCTTCGCGGCCGCTTGAGACATGCTAGCACGAACGGATTTCCCTGGAAAATCGCCCGGCTTTTTCCCTTCGGCTGTGCCACCGATTCCTTTGCCCGCGCCGCAAATCTTATTGTAAGATGACGTCTGAGGGGCGACCCGTTGGCAGGACCGCAGGGGAGTAAGGGGCGATCCATGCTCGGGTCGCCTGATTAGTGTCTTGTAGTTATTTGATGTTCGTTCTATGGCCAGCAGTTTAGTAATTCATATCGCGGCGGGCGAAGATAAGCACACCGAAGTTCTTTCGCAGGACCGTATCCGCATTGGCACAGGCGAGGATTGCGACCTACGCTTGCGCGCCTCCTCTCTCCCCCAGCAAGACTCCGCCCCGAACACACCCCTGCTCGAACTCGTCCGCACCAACGGCCACTATCGCATCAAGGACTTCGACCAGTCTTTAGACCTGACGCACAACGGCAAACCACTCTCGGCGGGCACGAAGATCAAGGACGGCGACGAGGTGCGCTGCGAGCCTGTCAGCCTGGCGCTCTCCTTCTTCCCAGTCCGCGACCTCCCGGCGCTCATCGGCACTCGCCAGCAGACGCAGGTCGCGCCCTTCATCGAAACGGCCGCCATCGAATCGCGCGCCACCACGCGCCGCGATGACGCCAAGGTCTTCCTGCGCGAGTTTACGCGCGAGCTGGTGCGCGAGATCAGGCCGACGACCAAGATTCTCACGCTCCTCATCTCGCTGGCCCTGGTCGGCGGCGTCCTCTACCTGGGTTTTGGCCTCTACAACGAATTGAAGACCAGCCGACGAGTCAGCGACGACCTGCGCGGCCGCGTCTCGCAGTTGCAGGATCAAATCTCCAAGACCAACTCGGAAATCAAGAACCTGGACGAGTCGAACCAGAACATCCTCGACAGCCTCTCGCTCGCGCCCAAATTGAGGAGCGACTACGGCGGCGGCGTCTGCATGATTCTGGGCACCTACGACTTCGTCGAGTTGGGGACGGGCCGCCCCCTGCGCTACCCGGAGGTGCAGACGAACGAGGACGGCACGGTCATCCAGAGCAGCGACGAGCAGATGCAGTTGACGCCGGAAGGCGGGGGCGCTATCGCCGAATTCCAGGCCGTCGGCTCGGGCTTCTACGTCGGCGGCGGTTACGTTGTGACGAACAGGCACGTGGCGCATCCCTGGCTCGCTGACGAGCGCGCTCAGATTCTGACCAGCTCGGTCCGCGGCCAGCCACGCTTAAAGAAACTCCTGGCCTACTTCCCCGATCACACGCAGCCGGTCGTGCTCAAGTTCAAGGCGGCGGCGCAGCGCGACGACCTGGCGGTCTGTACCTTTGACATCGAGGACGCGCCGGCGGACCTGCCCGTGCTCCCGCTAGACAAGAAGGACTCGAACGCAGTGGCGGTCGGAAGGACCGTCGTGTTGATGGGATACCCGAACGGCCCGGACCGGCTGTTGGCGCTTCGTGACGATGCCGAGGCTTACATGATTCGCGCCCGCTGCGGCGCATCGCTCGGCTCGCTCCTGGACTGCCTTTCCGAGAAGAACCGCATCCAGCCCCTGACCACGCAGGGCAACATCACGGACCTGGACGACCACCGTGTCGTCTACGACGCGCGCACGGCTGAGGGCGGGTCAGGCGCGCCGCTCTTCGGCCAGTCGGGCCGCGTCATCGGGGTCAACTTCGCCATCTTTACCGAGAACACCGCGTCGAATTTCGCCGTCCCCGTCCGCTATGCCTTAACGCTTCTGGAGCGCGCCGGGTGGAAGTCGCCCGACGAGCCGTCGGAGCCGAGCGCGAACGCTGGCGAGAACTCGAATCAATCGAGTCAGCGCCAGGGCACGGCCACCGCGAACTCTCCCCGCCAGGACCGTTAAAGCCCTGGGCCGGGAAAACAACTCTCCCTTTAATATTCCGTACTCCCAGAGGAAGGCGCGGCTCTTTTTGACAGGAAGCTTTCACTCAGTATAACCTTGCGCCTTTTGTTGCCTGCGGGCGAGCATGGCTTATTTCCGGCAGTCACCCGCAGAGGCGTTTACTTTAAGTTTCGGAGCACTCATAAAACTCGTGTCCGCATCCGCAGAAACGGTCGTCACGGCAAAAATCACCCCAGAGCTTTTCGTTGACAGAGGCGTGCGCTCAGCCAGCCGCGCGCTGATCGTCTCGGCCCTGGCGTTGATTATTCTAGTCGGCTTCGGCTTGCGCGCAGTCAACCTCGGCGCGGAGGGCTTAAGCGAGGACGAGCTTAACAAGCTGCACGCGGTCGAAGACTACCGGGCGCACGGCCTGACGGCGGCCAACGGCGAGCACCCGATGCTGATGAAGGCGCTGCTCACGGCCAGCGTCGTCGTCGCGGAACGATGGAACGCGACGTCGCTTGTCTCCAGTTACCCGTCTTTACACGTCTCGACCGAAGCCGCGCTCAGGCTGCCAGGAGCCTTGCTCGGGGCCTTCACAGCGCTCCTGATTTTTCTGGTCGTCTCGGAACTCTTCGGCATCGAGGTCGCGCTCATAGCGGCGGCGCTCTGGGCGCTGGACCCATCCGGGATAGGCTTTAACCGCATCGCCAAGGAAGACTCTTTCTTCCTCTTCTTCTTTCTTCTGGCGAACGTCTTCTGGCTGCGCGGGCAGCGCGTCGCCGAATCGAAACTCGGGCGACCAGACTTCTATTACTGGGCCACGGCCGTCGCCTTCGGCGCGATGCTGGCCTCGAAATACCTCCCGCATTTTCTGGCCATCAGCGTCAGCTACTACTACATCTTTCAGGGCATCCCGGCGACGCGCTGGCGGATGGGCAAGAAGAAGTGGCTGCTTTTCTTCGCCATCATGGGCGTGGCGTTTCTGATCTTTAATCCGACCATCCTGTTGCCAGGCACCTGGCACGAGATGAAGATTTTCGCGGGGGAGAAGCGCATCGGGCACGATTCCTATGAGTTCATGGGGACGCTCTACCGCAACCAGATGACGCTCTGGCTCAAGGGCTCGCCCTGGTATTTCTACTACGTCTTCATGGGCGTCAAGATGGCGCTGCCCGTCGTCATAGCTTTCCTGGTCGGACTGCCGCTCCTGTTTCGCAAGCGGCTGGGCGATGGCCGGTTCTTCATCCTCTTCTGGATGATGTACTGGTTCCTGCCCTTCACCGTGCTCGGCGGAAAATTCACGCGCTACTTCACGATGGGGCTGCCCGTGGTCCTGATTACGGCGGCCATCGGCATACACTTCGTCGCGCAACTCGTCGCGCGGCACATACGCCAGTTCGCCGCGAACGATTCGGCGAAGGCGCTGGTGCGCGCAGGCGTGGCCTCCTTTGTCCTGGCTTTCCCGCTGATCGCGTCGGCCAGCGTCGCGCCCTACTACCGCCTTTACACGAACGTCCTTGGCGGGGGCAGAGAGAAGGCCGGGAGCTATTTCCCGCACGACGAATTTTATGACGCGCGTATGCGCGAGGCCGTCAGAGAAATAGCCGCGCGGGCGCGACCCGGTGCGCGCGTCGCCAGCGAAACGCCGGCCGTCGTGACCTACTACGGGCAGCTCGCCGGGCGCGACGACATCGTCGCCGTCTCGCTCTCGGACAAAGAGGCGATGCGGCAATTCGAGGTGGGCGACTTCGTCATAGTGGCGCGTGGGCGTCGTTATTTCAGCAACGAAGCTTACGTCGCGAGGCTTGAGCAGACGGGTGAGCCCGTTTCGACCATCTCGCTCGGTGAAACGCCCGCCGTTAGAATTTTCCTGCTCGACGAGCGGCAACTCCCGGCCCTGTCCGAGACGCTCAAATGAAGCGGAATTAACGGCAACTATTCTCCGATTGATTGGCATCCGACACTGACGACCCGCGCGAGAATAGAAAAGCTGTGGCAGTTGACGAAGTGTCCCAGAGGGGCAAGCGCCGCCCCTGGTCGGAGAGATTAAATTGCCCGCCGAAACGTGGGCAAGACGGTCCCTGGCCTCCGAGTAATGGTAGAATCAGACGGCGCGGCATAATGATTGCCGGGGATTCCCCCGGTTAACGTGGATTTTGGCCAAAACGTCCTTAATATGCTGCGCTTCTTGCGAAGGGAGCGCAGGGTTTTCGCTCCAGGTGGAACTTTTGTGAGGGGATAGTAAGCGCTAATCAAAGATGAGAATCATTCCCCCTTCGAAAAGTGTGCGACGTGCGGCCTGCGTCTTTTTCACTCTTCTTCTGGCCTTCTCGCCCGCCCTCCGGCCAGTCTCGCTGGCACAGACTCAGCAACCGCCCCAAATTGAGGCGCGCGCCGAAGCGACAGAACCGGCGCGCCCTGGATTTCGCCTGGAGCGCACGCCCATCGCGGGCGGAGCCGAGCTGCTGACCATCTTCGGAGACTTGGAAGGCTTGCGCCGCGAGAAGGACGCCAGCGCCGAAGTCCCGCTCGTCAGCATCGTGCGCGACACGCTCGGCGATGAGAACCCGGACAACGACCGCCTGCGCTACGTCTGGATGCTGACCTACACGTCGCCCACATTCGGGCAGCGTCTGGCCTCCGCAGTTCCCTTCCTTTACGGGCGCGTCGGGAACAAAAAGAGCGCCGGGCACAATGTCCCTCCGCCTATCATGGACCTCGGCGCGGCCAGTCGCGAGGTCTGGGAAAGATTTCTCTGGACGGCGCTCCAGAGCGTGCTGCTGGACTCTTACGGCATTCCTTTGAAGGCCGCCTCGCGCACCTTCCGCCGCAACCTGAGCGACTACCGCAAGGCGCACATCGTTCGCGCGCTCGCCATTCTTTCGCTCTACGAATCCGAGACGGGCGCGCCGTCCGCCTTCACGCCATCCGAGATGCACGAGATACAGGGGCGGCTGTTCCTTTCGGAAAAGACCTTCGGCGGAATCGTTGACGACATCTACTTGCAGCGCGTCTACGAGAAGCAGCAGACGACGACGCGCGACCTGCGCGGGCACAACTGGGAGCTGCTTCGCCAGCGCTCAGAGGCCGAGGGGCTTTACTTCGAGCCGCTGGAGATGCCGGACGGGAGCGCCACGCACGCGCTGCTCTGGGTCGCGCGCCCGGATTTGGCGAAGAACCGGGGGCGGCACTACGACGCGCGCTTTTTGAACATCTCGAACCCGTGGCTAGACCGACGCCTTCAGAGCTGGAAGGGCTACACGGAGACCAGGTATTTTGACGCGGACAATCGCCCGGTCGAAGCCGCCGCTGAGGGCGCGCGCGCGGTCGAGATGATTCCGCTCGCGCTCTACGGTCTGGACTTCCCGAAGATTCCGGTCCTGCTCGTGGACTTCCGCGACGGGTCGAACCCGAAGAAGCGCGAGATGTCGCGCCGCGTGCTCGAAGATGCCGCGCGCAACGTGCTCTCGCTTTCGAGCTTCGCCAACATTCCCTACTTCCTCGGGCGGACCATTTACGATTTCGTCACGAGCAAGCGCGGGATGGACTTGAACCAGCAGTCGCGCCTGCGGACCTACTCGCAGTTGAAACTCCTGCTTTCCTTAAGCGCGTCTCTCGATCCGGACCTGCGCGACGAAATCAGCCGCCGCCTGGAGCGCGTTTCGCTCAACCCGCTCGAAAACGATCTTGAGAGCGAGGCCCGCCTGGCGCGCGAGCAGTACGCGGCGCTCATCAATTACGCCCGCCGGGCGGACGGATTGGCCGCGCGTCTCGACCGCGACCGCCGCGCGGAGATGATGCCCATCAAGCACGGGCGCGCCGAGCAGGTTCTCTTCCGCCTGGCCAACGTCGTCAGCTTCGGCCTCTACACGCACAGGGAGAAGACGACCCCGGAATTGCAGGCGCAGTTGGACGTCAAGCGCCAGCTCGCTTTCCATGAGCGCTTTCTGCGCCAGGTGGCGAAGTCCAGCCCGCAGGTCGAAGTCGTCTGGAACATAGAAGACGTGCGTCGCAGCCTGCGCTATATAGTCGAGAACGGCTCGGCCGCCAACGGCAAGATAGCTTCGGCCGCCGCGCGCATCTTCACGCGCACAGAGGACGAGGAGGCGCGCAGCCTCTGCCTCAACGGCCTCTACCGCATCAATAACGAGACGGCCAAAAAGGAGCTGCTCCGCATCTACCGCGACCAGAAGCTGGAGGCGCGCTGGCGCACGCAGAGCGCCGAGTACCTGCGCCTCGCCATCAAAGAGGAGCAGCGCATCGCCCCCGCTGACGCCAAGGCAATCCTGAGTGTGGTTAATGAGAACCAGTAAAAAAGTAGTGGTCAGTGGTCAGTGGTCAATGGTCAGTGGGATGCGCTTCGCATTTCGTTTGCTGACCACTGGCCACCGGCCGCTGGCCGCTGTTCTTTTCCTCTTGCTGGCACAGGCGGCCGTCTTCGCGCAGGCGAAGCGCGTGGTGATTATCAAGGTTGACGGGCTGCAACCCGACATCGTCGAGCGCTTCGTGCGCGAGCGCAACCCGAGCACTGGCAAGAGCCTGCTGCCCTGGACCGAGCACGTCTTTTATGAGCGAGGCACGCGCCTGCAAAATTTTTACGTGCGCGGGATGAGCCTATCGGGTCCGTCCTGGTCGATGCTCGATACGGGCCAGCACTTGCAGATTAAGGGCAACGTCGAGTACGACCGCCTGACGCTGCACACTTACGATTACCTCAATTTCCTTCCCTTCTACATCAGCAACATAGGGCAGCGGCGCGTTGACATGCCGGGCGCGGAGACGCTGGACGAGGCCGGGCTCCCGCTGCTCGTGGATGCCTACGCGCAGGACGAGCGCTTCATCAGCTTTCAGCTCTACCAGCGCGGGATGCGCTGGCGAACGATGCAGGCCGCCGGGCAGAACCGCTTCCTCAAGAACCCGCGCGAGCTGCTCGACGAGTGGACGATGGGCTTTGAAGTCCGCAGCACGATCTTCGACCAGTTGGAGCGCGAATTGATAGAGAGGCTGGAGAACCCGCGGTTTCGATACCTGGACCTCTACATCACGGATTTCGACCACGCGGCGCACCACAACCGCGACCGCGAGTCGCACCTCTACGCGCTGCAAGCCCTCGACGCCGTCATCGGGCGCGTCTGGACCGCGATTCAAAGGAGCCCGCAGGCCGCGGACACGGCGCTCATACTGGTCTCCGACCACGGCGTCAACACGGACGAGCGCGTCTACAGCCAGGGCTACAACCTGGTCAAGCTGCTGGGGAGCGCGGCGGGCGGCGGGCATCACGTCATCACCAAGCGCCGCCTGTTGCTGGACTATTCCATTAAGGGTTTCTATCCGCTCGTCCCGCTGATTACGACCACTACCAGCGAGTCCTTCTATCTGAAGGGGCAGAGCACCGCCTACCCGACGGCTTTGCTGGATTTCGACGGCAACGAGCGCGCCTCGATTCACGTGCGCGACAGCGACCTGAACGTCCTGCACATCCTCCTGCAACAGCTCCAGCGTAAAGACCTCGCGCCCGCGACGGAGCGTGCGATGAGAGACGCTTTCTTCAAGACGCTCGACCGTAGGCGCGGCGAGTGGCAGGAATTGTTGTCCGAGATGAACGAGGAGCTGGGGGCGCTCCATCGCGCAAACGAAAAGCAGGGCCAGTTCCTGGAAGAGCAAAAGAGGCTGGAGGCGCTGAAGAAGAAACAGCAGAAGCAGAAAGGACAGAAGCAACAGGAGGCGGAGGACGAGGCTGAACTAATTCGCGGCGAGGAGAAGCTGCGTCTTTTCGCGCGCCTGGATTCGTCCATGAGTGATGAGCGCACGTACACGGAGTACGCGCGCACGCTCACGAACCTGCTTGCACTGCGACGCGAGAATTTCGAGCCGCGCCGCTTGAAGATAGAGGACGTGATCGCACGCGGCGCGATGGGCACGCACAACAGCATCCGCGAGTTGCAAAATTACGTTGTCGGCCTGGACCCAAGCGGCGGCGTTCTCGCATCAGACGGCTCCCTCGACATGGAGCAAAGTTTCCGGCGCGTCAACTATTTCGAGCTCCTGCACAACGTGGCTGTCAGAAACAACGTTCAGCCGGACGTCGATTCTCGCCCGGTGGACTTCGTCGCCGTGCGGCTGCCTCGTGAGGCGATCGCCTCCTCGCTCGAAAACGATCTGCGCTCGGACGGCGATGTCCTGTGGATTTACGATGGACCGAAGAACCAGGCGTTGATTCTCTCGCGCCAGGACGAGGCCGGGCGGCTCGGCCTGCGCTACGTCCCCGTCTCCGACCTGACCCAGGACGAAACCGGCGCGATTCGTTTCCAGCGCGCGGAGTGGCGCGCGGGCCTCCCGCTAAAAATCTGGGAGGACGTCAAGCTCCTTGTGCCAGAGGGCGCGCGCTCCGATTGGCTGAACGCCTGGCACACGGACCTCGAATGGTTGCGCGCGCTGCACAAAACCGAATACTCTAACGCCATTGTCGGTTTGCACGAACAACTGGCGCGCCACCCCAACGAGGCGTTCGAGACGGATTTGCCCGGACTCACAGAGGACGAGCGTCTGCTCAGGCGCTTTCGCCGCAAGCAGCGCGAGATGGTGGAGGCGGACCTGCTGGTGCTGGCCAACAATCACTGGAATTTCGACGTGCGCGGCTTTAATCCCGGCGGCAATCACGGCTCTTTCTTCCGCGTCTCGACGCACTCGACGCTGATGCTCTCCGGGGGCGAGCGCACGGGCATCCCGCAGGCTTCAGTGGTTGAGGAGCCTTACGATAGCCTGAGCTTCATGCCGACCGTGCTGGCGCTGACCGGGCAACTGGGCGACGGGCAAAAGCCCGTCACGGTCCTGTGGAATCGCGGCTTTCGCCGCTTTCCCGGACGCATCATCAAAGAAGTCTTGAGCGGCGCGGAGCGAGACCGCAGGGGCTCGCCCGTCGCCGAAGGAGTGGCGACCGCGCCTTGAGGACGATAGACGAGCAGCCCGAGGATTACCGGCTCGACGAAGGTGAGGTGCTGGCGGATGTGGACGAGTCGGGACAGGCCACCGGGGGTCGTCTTTCTCGCAAAATCATCTGGCTTCAGGGCATCGCCTTCCTCCTGGGCCTGGCCCTTCTCGTCTACGTCATCAACCGCGTCGGCCTCCAGCCTATCTTCGACGCGCTCCTGCGCATAGGTTTTGGCTTCTTCATCCTGCTGACTTTAAGCGGTCTGCGCCACGTCCTGCGCACGTTCGCCATGCGCGCCTCGATTGACCCGGCGCACCGTCGATTCAGCTTCAGACACGCCCTGGCCGTCCGGCTCGGCGGCGAGGCCATCAGCTTCCTGACTTTCACGGGGCCGCTGCTTGGCGAGGCGACGAAAGTTGCGCTCCTGAAAAAGCGCGTTCCACTCGTCCACGGCGTTTCGGGGCTGGTAGTCGATAATATCCTCTACAACCTGTCGGTCGCGCTCTTCATCCTGAGCGGGGCCGTGGTCATGCTCGCGGCCTACGACCTGCCGCCGGTCATACGCTTCGTGCTCTACGGCATCGCCGCCGCCGCAACCCTCGGGATAGGCGTCTCGATTTGGGCTGCGAGCCGCCGTGTCATGCTGCTGACCTGGGTCATTGACACGCTCGGGCGCTTCGGCTTTCACCCGAAGGCTCTGACCTCCAGGCGCAACCACATCTCGGACCTAGAATCCCACGTCTACAATTTTTACTCGGAGCGGCCGCGTTCATTTCTGGCCATGATCGGGTTCAACCTCCTCTCACACGCGTCGAGCGTGCTGGAGGTTTACATCACGCTCAGGATGCTCGGCTACCTGCCGAACGTTCACGCGGCCTACGTCATCGAATCCCTAACGAAGGTCATCAACTTCGCCTTCGGGTTTGTGCCAGCGACAATCGGCGTCTACGAAGGCGGGACGGAGATTATCCTGCGCACGCTCGGCTATGCCGCGGCCACAGGCGTCACGCTCGCGCTCGTTCGCAAAGCCGGGACACTCTTCTGGACTGTAATCGGGCTCATCATCCTGGCCTGGCGCACCGTGCCCAGCGCGTCGCGCCGCCTGATGGATAAGAGCCCGCGCTTTAGGAAGCTTATGGACAGCCTGGTTCTCTCAAACATGTCGCACAGGCCGGCGCGGACCATCGTCAGCGTGCTCGGCATAGGCGTCGGCGTGCTCCTGATCGTCTTCACGGTGGGACTGGCACACGGCGTCCTGCGCGAGCGCGCGCGCCGCGAGGCCAACATCGGCGCGGAGATTATGGTCCGCGCCTCCGGCACATTCTCGATGAGCGGGACGGAGCCCTTCAAGCTGCCCGCCGCGCGCGCGCGTGAATTGCTTAAGGTTGAAGGCGTCAGGGCGGCCGTTCCCATCGGGCAGAACATCCTGTCTAGCGACAGAGGCTTTGGCAGCCGCCTCGTTGACGGCATCCCGTTCGCGGAGTACGCGGCCCTGACGGGCCTGACGATTAAAGAGGGGACGGCCTTTCAGCCCTGCCCGGAGAACGCGCCGCCGGACTGCCGGGACCAGGCGATTGTTGACACCGTCTGGCAGAAGGATAGAGAAGTGACAATCGGGTCCACCGTGCAGCTTTACGACCGGCCGTTTCGCATCGTCGGGATTTACGAGCCGCCCGGCGGCGGGCGCATCAAGATTCCGCTCGAAACCATGCAGGAGCAGTTGGGGAGCGAGGACAGCGCCTCGGCTGTGCTGGTCGCCGTCGCCGACCCGGCCCAGCAGGAGCAGGTCGCGGCGAGAATCCGCCAGCAGTTTCCCACCGACCAGATCATCTTCACGCGCGACCTGCCGGAGCTTTACGCCTCATCTGTGCCAGCGCTCAACATCTTCATCAAGGTCGTCGTCGCGATTGCGGCCTCCATCAGCATGCTCGTCATCCTGCTCGCGATGTACACGACCGTAACCGAAAGGACGCGCCAGATTGGGATTCTCAAGGCGTTGGGGATGTCTAACGCGACGATTGCGTGGGTGATTGAGAAGGAGGCCATCCTGGTCAGCCTCCTCGGCGTGATTGCCGGAATCCTGCTGACGCTCGTCCTGCGCTTCGCGGTGATGAGAACGACCTCGCTTGTGGTCGAGTTAGAGCCTTTCTGGATCGCCGTCGCCTTCGGCGTAGGGCTCCTGGGCGGGACCATCGGCGCGCTCTACCCTGCGCTCCGCGCGGCCAGACAGGACGCGGTCGAAGCGTTGGGATACGAATAAAAGGATTCAGACCCCGAAGGGATCTAATATGAAAGCCAGGGGCAGAGCGAACGACAGTTCGCGCCGCCCCTGGTCAAGCCCACACAAGATTTTCGACCCTGAAGGGGTCGCATATTCAAGGTTGAGTATGCGACCCCTTCAGGGTCGGAATGATTTATTACGCTAATCCAGGGGCGGTGCTCACCTACGGTTCGCTCTGCCCCTGGCTATTTTATTTGACCCCTTCGGGGTCTAAAGCATTGCCTGGTGTTCTAAATCATTGCCTAATGCGAATGCCTTCCTACGAATAAAGTCCTCGGAGCATTGCGCGCGGCCGTCATCAGGGGCATGACCTCTCGCTCGCGCCAGAGCATCTCGAACGCGCCGATGCGAACCTCTTTCGGGGCGCGAGCCATGAACGCCTCTATGTCCGCGATGGAGCGCGGCAGGGCTTTGGTCATCCACTCCGCGCCGCCTTGTGTGACGAGCATGTCATCTTCGATGCGGACGCCGATGCGCTTGTACTTCTCGAACGCCCCTCGGATCGCCGCGATGAACTTTTCGTTCTCCGGCGTCTTCGGCAGAACGTCGAGTGCGTCCTCGCGTATGTAGATTCCAGGCTCGTTGGTGAAGACCATCCCCGGCTCCAGCGGCACGCCGCGCCCGCCGACGTCGTGGACGTTCATGCCGAGCCAGTGCGAGGTCCCGTGCATGAACCAGAGGCGGTACTGCGGCTGCGGCGGCTGGTTCTTGTTGATGGTAATCGTCCCTTCGCGGTCCGTGATGAGCCCTAATTTGAGAAGCCCGTCCTTAACCTTCTCGACCGCGGCGTTGTGCACGTCGTTCGGGAAGATGGCGCCGGGGCGCGTGGCGCGGGCCGTCGCCTCCTGCGCGTCGTAGACTATCTGGTAAATCTCCGCCTGCGCGGGTGTGAACTTGCCGCCGACGGGGAAGGTGCGCGTCACGTCCGCTGTGTAGTGCCCGTACTCCGCGCCCACATCCATCAGGAGCAGGTCGGTCGGTTTGATGGTCCCCTGCGATTCGACGTAGTGCAGCGTGGTCGCGTTCGGCCCGCAGCCGACGATTGACGGGTAGCCCCAGTGGTCTGCGTTCCTGCGCTTGAAGGTGTAGAGGACTTCGGCATCTATCTCGTATTCCCATTGCGAGCGCCCGGCCATAGCCATCGAGCGGCCGATGGCCTCAGTCGTGATGTCAATGGCGTGCTGTAGGAGCTTTAATTCCATC
>DATEMM010000002.1:0-13160 GCA_035275605.1 Pyrinomonadaceae bacterium | reverse complement strand
TGTAAGCGTGATAGAGCAAAAAGTCTCGCCCTTCGGGAGTGGTAACGATGCTGCCGTGGCCCGGACACTGCCACGCATCGTTCTCGTCCAAGATAGGGTTCGCTGGATTCTTCTCCCACGGCCCCAGAAGCTTGCGGGAGCGCGCCACGCCAAGCGCGTAATCGCAAGCGCGCCCGCAGCAGGCGTTGCCAGAGTAAAAGTGATAGAACCAGCCGCCGCGCCGGATGATGAAGGAGCCTTCGGTGACGTGCTTCTCCCAGGACGCGTTGTTGCGCAGGATTTCCTTGCGCTTGCCCAGGAGTTTTGTGCCATCTTCCGAAAGGCGCTGGGCGTAGATGGAAGTCGGTTGGTCCGGCTCAGCGTCGTTGCCGTCCGCCTTCCAGATTAAATAAGGGTCGTTGTTTTCGTCGCGCACGAAGAAGGGGTCTATCGAGCCGACGTTCTGCCGCTCTGAAATCTGACAGACGAGCGGCCCGTGGTCCGTGTACGGGCCGACGGGGGCAGGGGCGGTCGCGACGGCCACGCACAGCGTCCCGCGCTTCTTCGGGCCATCGTTTCGCCGCGCCGTGTAGTAGACGAAGTAGCGCCCACGGTCCGTTATGATTTCGGGCGCCCAGAAATCGCTCTTCACCCAGCCGGGAGGTTTCTGGAAGACCGCCCCGACCACGCGCCAGTTAACCAAATCACGCGAATGCATGATGGAAAAATGCGGGGCCCACCCGCCAGTCGTCGCCGTGGCCCAGTAGTCCGAGCCAGCGCGAATCACGGACGGGTCCGGGTAGTCGCCCGCCATCACGGGGTTGGTGTAAGTGCTCTGGCCCTGTGCCGCTGCCGCCCAGGCGCAGAGGCAGAGCAGCAGAAGCGCCGCGCACCTTGTTCGCCAAACACGCATCCTCTTTATGCAACCTTCGGTCGCTGAATGTAGACGGCAATCAGAATGATGGCCGCCTTGATGACGAGTGACCAGGAGAACTTAATGCCGTTCATGTTAAAGCTCGTGGTGATGACCTGCATGATGAGCGCGCCAATAAATGTCCCGACGATGGTGGCGCGCCCGCCCGTCAGGGGCGTCCCGCCGACGACCGTAGCGGCGATGGCGTCTAGCTCTATGTTGAGCCCGACCTTCTGCGCGTCGCTCGCGCCCAGGCGCGACATCTCGATCAGACCGGCGAGGCCCGCGAGCAGACCGCTGACGGCGTAGACGGCTATCTTCGTCCGGTGGACCTTCACGCCGGAGAGCCGCGCGGCCGCCTCGTTCCCGCCGACCGCCGCGACGTAGCGTCCGAACGCCGTTGAGCGCATCACGAAAATGGCGGCGACGACGACCGCGAACATGACAAGCACCTGCACGGGAAAAGGCCCGACGGTGCCTTTGCCCAGGTAGCCGAACGTCGGGTTATCGAATTCGATTAGCTCACCGCCGTGGCTGATGACCTGTGCCACGCCGCGCCCAGAGATGAGCAGGGCCAGCGTGACGATGATGGGCTGGATGCGAAAGACCGAGATGAGCGTGCCGTTGAACGTGCCCGCTGCGAGCGAAACGAGGAGCGCGAGCAGAATGGCCACGCCGACCCCTGTGCCCAGGTTCACGGCGGCCATCGCCGCAGAGATCGCCATCACAGAGCCGACCGAAAGGTCTATGCCGCCCGTGGCGATGACGAGCGTCATGCCGACGGCGACCAGCACCGTCGGCGCGACTTGCAGCAGAATGTTGCGGAAGTTGTTCACGTCCGCAAAATTCGGCGTGAAGATCATGTTGGCGACGAGCAGAAGGACGAGCGCCGCCGCCGCCCCGTAGGTCGGCGCGTAATCGGCCAGACTCGATCTCTTCGCGGCCGCGCGATTAACCTGTGCAGCATCACTCATCCTTCATCCTTTCCCCCTTCCGCCATAGCGTGAATGATGTTGTCCTGCGAAATCTCCGGCCCGCGCAGCTCCGCCACGCACTGACCATCGCGCATGACGAGCACGCGTGAGCTGCCTTCAACCAGTTCTTCCAGCTCGGAAGAGATCATCAGCACGCCCAGGCCCTCGTTCGCCAGCTCGTTGATGATGGCTTGAATCTCTCCCTTCGCGCCGATGTCTATGCCGCGCGTCGGCTCGTCCAGGAGCAGGAACTTCGGGCTCTTGCAGAGCCAGCGCGCGAGCAAAACTTTCTGCTGGTTGCCGCCCGACAGCTCGCGAATTTTCTGGTCGGCGCTGGACGCCTTAATCCCCAGGCGCTTCATGTAACGCTCGACGATCTCGTTCTGGCGGGCGCGCGAAACTATCCCCATCTGCGTCAGGGCGGGCAGTGCAGCGAGCGTCAGATTCTCGCGCACGGACAATTCCGGAATAATGCCTTCGGCCTTGCGGTCTTCGGAGAGGAATGCCAGCCCAGCATCAATCGCATCGTCCGGCCCGTTGAGCTTCAGGGCCTGGCCCTCCAGGTAGACTTGACCATCCTCTACGCGGTCAGCCCCGAAGATCGCGCGCGCCGTCTCTGTGCGACCGGAGCCGAGCAGACCGGCCATGCCGACAATCTCGCCGCGTCCCGCGCTGACAGTGACGGAGTTGAGCCTGCGCCCGCGCGTCAAATTCTCCGCACGCAGCAGCGGCGGTTCGTCCTCACGTCGCTCGTGCTGCTCAAACGCGGTCGCGCCCTTCTTCTGCAATTCCTCGCGCTGCTTGCCGAGCATCAGGCAGACAAGGTCCAGCCGCTCAAGCCCCGCAAGCTCGCGCGTGCCGACCAGCTTGCCGTCGCGCAGGATGGTCACGCGGTCGCAGACAGCGTAAAGCTCGTCGAAGCGGTGGCTGATGTAGACCACGCCCGTGCCTTCAGCCTTGAGGCGGCGAATCACGTCATAAAGAATCGAGACCTCGCGCTCGGTCAGCGAGCTGGTCGGCTCGTCCAGCACGACGACCTTTGCGCCGAGAGAGACGCCGCGCGCAATCGCGATCATCTGGCGCAGGGCGATGTTGAGACTCCCGAGCGTGGCGCGCGGGTCAATGTCGAGGCCGAGCCGCCCGAGCAGCTCCGCCGCCGCGCGATACATCTTCTTCCAGTCAATCAGTCCGTAGCGGCGCGGCTCGCGGCCCAGATAGATGTTCTCGGCCACGGTCCGGTAGGCGAGCAGGTTGACCTCCTGGTAGACGGCGACCACGCCCGAGTGCTGCGCGTCTTCCGGCGAACGGAAATCGACCTCGCGCCCTTCAAGCCAGATGCGCCCGCCGTCGCGCCTGTACGCGCCCGTCATAATCTTAATCAGGGTGGATTTGCCAGCGCCGTTTTCGCCGACCAGCGAATGGACTTCACCCCTTTGCAGCGTGAAGTCCACGCCGTCGAGCGCCGTCACGCCCGAAAAGATTTTCGTGATGCCCTCCATGCGGAGGAGTGGGTCGCTAATCATAGTGGTCAGTGGTCGGTGGTCAGTGGTCAGTAGCAGTGGTCAGTGGTCGGTGGTCAGTGAAAAACTTGGCGCTGCTCATCGTCTTTCTTTTAACTGACAACTGACCACCGACCACTGACCACTGCTTTAGTATGCTTCGTTCACGTACTGGGCCGCGTTCGAGGAGTCGAAGAATTTGTCCGGGACGATAATCTTTGGCTCGATCTTTTCGCCCTTGAGAAATCTTTCGAGCGTGTCGAACGCGATTGGGCCAAAGCGCGGGTTGCACTCGACCGTGACGTTCATCTCCCCGCGCATGATGGCTTCGAGCGCAGACTTCTGGCCGTCAACGGAGACCACCAGCACGTCCTTGCCGGGCTGTAGGCCCGCGTCCTTGAGCGCCTGAATCGCGCCCAGCGCCATCTCGTCGTTGTGCGTGTAGACGGCCGTGATGTTTTTGCCGTGGGCCTGGATTAAGTTCTCCATCACTTTCTGCCCTTCGGCGCGCGTGAAGTTGGCGGTCTGTGAAGTGATGATCTTCATGTCCGGGTAGGATTTGATCGCCTCGGCGAAGCCGTCGTGCCTGTCGCGCGCCACAGACGAGCCGGCTGTGCCAAGCAGCTCGATGATGCCTGCCTTGCCATTAGTCTGTTTCGCCAGCCATTCGCCCGCGCGCTTGCCCTCCTCTACGAAGTTCGAGCCGATGAAGGTGACAAAATCCTGGCTCGGCGTGCCCTCGACTTCGCGGTCGAGGAGGAAGACAGGGATGTTGGCGTCGTGGGCTGCCTGCAAGACTCCCTCGAAGCCCTTCTCCTGCTGCGGCGCGAGGAAGATGGCGTCAACGCGCTGGGCAATCAGGTCTTCGACGTTGGAGACCTGATTGGCGATGTCGCCGCGCGCGTCCGTGACGATTAGATCGAAGCGGTCCGAACGCTTCGCCGCCTCGTCCTTCATGCTCTTGGTTTCGGCGATGCGCCACGGACCGTTATTCTCCATCTGCGAAAAGCCGACTTTCAGCTTCCCCTCCTTCTTGCCGCCGGAGGTCGTGCCGCCGCCGCCACCGCCTTCTTTCCTGCAACCCGCCAACGAGAGCGCCGCGAGTGCGAGGAGTGCGAGGGCGAGAATAAAAGTCCGCTGTTTGTTGATGACTGGATTCATGATTTCCTCTCCCGTGATTTCTCTTCTCAAAATAGGCGCTTCCGAAATTGAAGGCGCTCGTAACTGTCAATTCCCGAGTTCATCGCGACGGCTCTATGCGCAGGAAGCCGAAGCGGGCCGTCGCACCGCGCGCTCCGCCCGCCGTCAGCGCCACGCGCACGCCCCTGTCCCAGGGCGGCAGGTAACTGCCGTCTATCTCTTCGCCCACGTCCTTCCAAGTGCGCCCGTCGCTGCTGATAGCGAAGCGGTAGCGATGGCCATCTCTGGCGCGCATGCGTATGTAGAGCGACCTGGCGGACGGGGCGTCCATCGTCGCAAGCGTCCGCTGCTCCTTCTTCTCGCGACGCCACAGAATGACGCGCCCGTCGCCCGTGCTAAGGCCGAGCGCGTTCTCGGCGTCACCGTAGGCCGCGAGCCCGGCCAGCGCGCCGGAGTTTAGCCTGCCTATCTCGACCGTGGTGGTCGCCTCGTAGTTGCCGACGGTAGTTGGGCGCGCGACGACGGCTCCGATTGGGTCCGACGCTTGTTCCGCGGTCGGCGCAAGGCTAAGCCAGCCCTGACGCGCCGTCTCTATGTTGATGCCGGGCTCACTCGCTTGCGGCCATTGCCAGCCGGGACGTATGCGCGGGGTAATAAAGTCGTCGAAGAATCTGTACTCGGCGTTTGCTTCGCTGAGGCCGAGCGGGGACGAAGCGCTGCGGCTCGGCCCTCGGCCCTCGTTGATTACGGGCCAGCCGTCCGCGCCCCACTTCACCTCGTCGAGCAGGGCCTGGCGTCCGACGTAGACGAAATCTTTAGGATGATAGGCGTGGTACATCAGCCAGTCGCGCCCGCTCCAGTCGGTCACAACCGTTCCGTGTCCGGGACATTTCCAATCGTCGTTGCCCGCGAGGATGGGGTTCTTAGGATTCTTCTCCCACGGCCCCAAAAGTTTGCGCGAGCGCGCCACGCCCATCATGTAATTGCACTCGCGCGCGCAGCAGAAGTTGCCGGAGTAGAACATGTAGAACCAGCCTTTTCTTCTGACGATGGCCGGGCCTTCGACCAGATCGCCGTAAGGCAGGGAGGCGTGCTTCTCCCACGGCTGGTCGTTGCGCAGGATTTCCTGGCGCGAGCCGACGAGCCGCGTGCCGTCCGCGGAAAGCTGCTGCGCCCAGATGGGCGTCGGCTTGCTGACGCTATTCCCGTCCTCCTTCCAGAGCAGGAAGCGCCGCCCGCGCTCGTCTGTCACCGGAAAACCGTCTATGGAGCCGACCTCCTGGCACACCAGCGGCCCGTGGTCGGTGTAAGGGCCTGCGGGTCGCTTTGCCGTGGCGACCGCCACGCAGAGCGGCCCATCCTTCTTGCGCGCGACGTAGTAGACGAAGAAGCGCCCGCGGTACTGAGAGATTTCCGGTGCCCAGTAGCTGCCGACAGACCAGGCGGGCCTGCGCTCGAAGACCGAGCCGATAACCTCCCAGTTGACCAGGTCACGCGAGTGCAGGATGGGAAATTCGGGCGCCCACTCGGAAGAGGTGGCAGCGGCCCAGTAGTCCTGACCCGTGCGGATCACAGAAGGGTCCGGGAAATCGCCCGCCGCGACCGGGTTGGTATAATCGCTGCTCCGCTGTGCCAGGACGTTTGTCGCCGCGCAGAGGCAGAGCAAAGCAATACTGCAAACGACGCGACGATAATTCGGGACGAAACGCTTGACCTTCATGTTCTCAACAGCCTCCGGTCTTAATTTGCGCCCGCGCGCTTCTTATCTTTTTTCACCTTGCCGGCCTTTGCCGCAGGCTTCTTCCGTTTAGTCGCCTGACCTTTACTGATGCCGTCGTGGGCGGCGCTGGCCGGGGCGGTCGAGCCGCGAATGATCAGGTAGGTCGGAATCTGTATCTCGACGCCCTGACGGTCCGGGTGCTCGATGGTCGTCATCAAAGCTTCGACGGCCCGGCGACCGAGTTCCATCCGCGGCAAACAGATGGTCGTCAGCGGCGGGTCCGTGAGCGAAGCGAAAGCGATGTCGTCAAAGCCGACAATCGAGATGTCGTGCGGGATACGCAGGCCCGCCGCGCGAAACTCCTGCATCGCGCCGAGCGCCATCATGTCGTTGGCGGCCATCACGGCCGATGGGAGCCGCCCGCGCCGGAGCATTTCGCTCGCGGCCCGCCGCCCGCCCTCGATTTTGAAGTCCCCGTCATAAATCGCCGGGCTCGTCCCCGGCAGCATGTGCGTCACGCAGGCTTTGAAGGCTTCGCGCCGCTTGGCGGCGGAGCGCAGGCGGACCGGGCCGCTGATGTAGGCGAGCTTGCGGTGGCCGAGCGAGACTAGATGCTGAATCGCCTCCTTGATGCCGACCGCGTAGTTGACGACGAGGTTGCTCATGTGCGGGCCGGCGGACCCGAGGTCCAGGAAGACTACGCAGACGTCCCTGCGCGCCAGCTCGTCAATCAGCGCCGTGTCCAGCTCCGAGGTCATCAGGGCCACGCCCGCGACCTTGCGCTCTATAATCCGTCGCACGTAGTTCGACGTGCGCTCGGCCTCGTAGTTCGTGTTCGCCAGCACTACGTCGTAGCCGCGCTCGAACGCAGCCGTCTCGATGCTCTTCACCAGCTCCGGGAAGAACGGGTTGACGAGGTCCGAGACAAGGAGGCCGAGCGTATGGCTCCGACCCGAGGCGAGGCTGCGCGCCTGCGCATTCGGGTAGTAGTCGCACCGCTCGATGGCTTCGAGCACGCGCGCCCTGACTTCTTCCGAGACGAACCTCGTGTTGTTGATGACGTGCGAAACGGTCGCCGTCGAGACGCCCGCCTCACGCGCCACGTCCTTAATTCTCATAAAGAAGTACTGAGTACTGAGTTAAGAACTGTCTTTCTTTTACTCAGTACTCATCACTGATTATTTCTCTCGCCCCGTCGCCCGCGTTGGAGACGTATATGCCGGGGGTGACGTTGGTTGTGCGAGGGTATTCCGTGGAAATCCGTTCCTGAAATTCGTCTAGGGCTTCGCGGCGGACGAGGTTGACGGTCGAGCCGCCGAACCCGCCCCCGGTCATGCGCGCGCCCAGGCATTTATCGAAGCTTCCGGCAATCTCTACCAGCAAATCCAGCTCGGCGCAACTAACTTCGTAATCGTCGCGGAGTGAAAGGTGCGAGAGCTTCATCAAGCGCCCCATCTCTTCCATGTCTCCTCGCCTTAAAGCCTCGACGGCCGCGACCGTGCGCTCGTTTTCCGTCACGACGTGGCGGCACCGCCGCCGGATGGGTTCGGGAAGCCTCGCCTCGTGCTGCTCGAAATCCGCTGTTGTCACGTCGCGCAAGGCCCTGATCTCCGGCATGATCTCCTGCAAAAGCTCTACCCCACGCCAGCACTCTGCGCGGCGCGTGTTGTACTCCGAAGAGGCAAGCTCGTGCTTGACGCGCGAGTCGCAGATGACGACCGCCACGTCTCTGGTATCGAGGGGGACGGGAACCTCTATCAGGCTGCGGCAATCAATCAGGAGCGCGTGCCCTTTCACGCCCATCGCCGCGACGTACTGATCCATGATGCCGCACTGCGTGCCAACGTACTCGTGCTCGGCGCGCTGTCCGGCGAGGGCCAGTTCCACCCCGTCAATCGTGTTACCCGAGACGCAAGACAACGCCATCCCGACCGCGACTTCGAGGGCGGCGGAAGACGAGAGACCCGCGCCGACGGGAACGTCCGAAGCGATCAACAGGTCCGCTCCCTTCAAGGAGGTGCCGTCCCGCTCCAAGGCCCACGCCACGCCTTCAAGGTAGTCTAGCCACAGCCCGCGCCGCTTCTCCCCGCGGTTATCCAGGTCGAACTCTACGCCCTCGTTCAGATTCAGAGAGAAGGCTTGAACCTTTCGGTCGTCGCGCGGCGCGGCGGCGACGACCGTTTCGCAGTCGAGCGCCATTGGGAGCACGAAGCCTTCGTTGTAGTCTGTGTGCTCGCCGATGAGATTGACGCGGCCCGGCGCGCGGAAAAGTCTGGGCGCGCGTCCGTAGCGCTCAGCAAAGGCGTCGCGAAGTGCGCCACGCTCGATCAATTCCCTTTAGCCTTTCTCGCCGCCCCAGACGACGGGTGTCACGCGCTCGCGCAATTCGGCCGCTTTCGCTTCGGCCAGCGTGTCGTTAATGAACATGCCCGCCCCTGTTTCGCTCCCGGCCAGATACTTGAGTTTGGTCGCGGTCCGCAAGGGTGGGTAAAACTCTATGTGAAAATGGTAATGGTCGTAGCTGGCCCCGTCTGAAGGGCGCTGGTGCAGGACCATCATGTAGGGGAACGACAGATTGAAAAGCCGGTCGTAGGCCACCAGAATCGTCTTGAGCATCGACGCCAAATCGCGCAACTCTTCGTCCGACATGTCTGTGAGCGCCTGAAGATGGCGCGCCGAAGCGATGTGAACTTCGTAAGGGTAGCGCGCGAAGAAGGGCACGTAGGCGACGAAGGAGTTATTCTCCGCGACTATCCTTCGCCCGTCCCTTCGTTCCTCGCTCATGATGTCGCAGATAAGGCAGCGCCCGGTCTGCTCGCGGTGCGTGCGCGCTTGGCCCAATTCCGTCAGGACGCGCGGCGGGATGAAAGGGTACGCGTAAATCTGCCCGTGCGGGTGGTGGAGCGTGACGCCGATGGCCTCGCCCTTGTTCTCGAAGATGAAGACGTAGTCAACGAAGGGGAGCGCGTCGAGCGCGCGGAAGCGGTCCGTCCAGACCTGCACGAGCTTGTGTATCTGTTCGACCGGCTCGTCGGCGAGCGTAGAGGAATGGTTGGGGCTGTAGAGCACGACCTCGCAGACGCCTTGCCCTGGGCGCACAGGGTAGAGTTCCGTCCCTTCGACGGCCGGGGCGGGCGGGTCCGGCCTTAGACTCGGAAAGCGATTCTCGAAGACGACTATGTCGTAGGTGCTTTCGGGGACTTCCGTGGGGAAGCCGCCCGGTTTGGTCGGGCAAAGCGGACAAAAATCCGCCGGGGGCAGGAACGTGCGCTCCTGCCTGTGCGTGGCGGTCGCCACCCACTCGCCCATCAGCGGATTCCAGCGCAGCTCAGACACGTCGCTCCTCCTCTGCCTCCGGCTTCGCGTCAGCCTGCCTGTCATCGGCGCTCGCCACGCCTTGCCCCTCTGTCTTCGGAGGCGCTGGCCCATCGGTGAACGTGTAGAAAATCAAGTAGCGCCCGTCCTGCATCCTGATCTGTCTCTTCTCCATAAAAACCGCCCGGCCCTTGTGTTTACCGCTCGAAAAATTTACCCGTCGAATAGGTACGTCTAGCGCGCCTTCGGCCCGCGTTGCCGCGTCGTGGAAGGACTGCCCCGGTCAATCATGGGCCAGCCCCGGCGATAGACGAGCCGGTCCATCAGCATGATTCTGCGCACGTCGCGGTCGCCTGTGATGTCGTTCTTCAGCAGTCGATTCCCGGAGTCTATGGCGTGATAGAAAATCCAGTCCTGCCCGGCGCGGTCGCGTAGGACCGAGTTGTGGCCCGGCGCGACCCAGCGCTCGTTGAACTCCAGAATCGCGCTGTTGGCCCTGCCCGTAACTTGGGCCAGCGTCCGGAAGGGGCCGGTTGCGTGACGGGAGCGTGCAACCATCACGGCGTAGTGAGCCTTGTCGCCGCAGCAGTTGTCGCCGGAATAGAAAAGGTAGTAGTAGGGGGCACGAAACGTCACCCACGCGCCTTCGACCAGGCGCTGGTAGTTGGCAGGGCTCTCGTCCTTAATGGTGGCGACGAGGTCGATTGCCTGGCTGCCCGGCAGGAAGCTGGTTCGGTCGGGGGCGAGTTCCTGCACCTTAATCGGCTGAAAGCCGGAGCCCCAGTAGAGCAGGCGCTTGCCCGTGCGCGGGTCATCAAAGGCCATCGGGTCTATGTTGATGAAAGACTCGCCGCACTTGAGCGGCTTACCCGTATCGGCGAAAGGGCCGCGCGGCGTCTTTGAAGTCGCCACGGCGAGGCACAGACCCGTCAAGGTGTTCGGGTCCGCGGAGTAGTAAAGATAGTAGGTGTCGCCGAACTGGCTGACGTGCGGGGCCCAGAACTTCTGCGTCTGATTGGCCCAGAGGGGCTTGACTGGGAGCGCGTCCCCGAGGTGTTCCCAGTTAATCATGTCCCTGGAGCGCGCCACCTGTATGTTGATGGTCCGGCCGTTAATAATCGTCTGCGTGGCGTAGGCGTAGTACCACCCATCGGACGCGCGCATGACGGTCGGGTCCGGGAAGTCCGAGTCGAAGACCGGATTGAGGTACGTGCGCGCCGCCGTTTGTGCCGTCGCGCGTGCGCCAAAGAGCGTGCAGGTTAAAAACAGCCACACGAGCGCCAGCAGTAAAGGTCCGCGAGAGAATCGAAGGGGCGCTGTTTTCAAGTAAGATTCAAACAGGGATAGACAGGATGAACAGGATGAAAAAACAGAACGAGAGAGCCGTCCCTTTTTCTTTATCCTGTCTATCCTGTCCATCCCTGTTAATTCCTTTTCGGTCTCTCACCCGCAACGATTTCGTCAGGAGTTGCCGAGAATTATTTCGGAGTCACGACGCGCACGCTGTCCCAGTCGTTTTCCGAGGAGCCGAAGCCGTAGAGCATCACGCGGAAAGAGTGTGGCAGGTTCTTGATGGTCTTCGTCAGGCCCACCTGGGCGTCCTGCGCCGGGCTGTCCGGCCCGTTGAGGACGAAGAGGAATTCGTCACCGCGCCGGACGATGGCCAGCACAGGAGTCTTCAGCTTCGTGCCGAGCTTGCGGTTGTCCAGCCTCTCGCCTTTCCCGTCAACGACCGACCAGGCCTCGAACGTGCCCTCGCTGGTGAAAATCCACTCGATGCGGTTGCGCCCCGAACTGTCGAAGAGAATGGTCAGCGCGGCGAAGCCGAGCGGGGAAGACTTGTCGCTCGGTTCGAGAATCTGCTGCCCGGCTTTGGCCACTATGGCCTCGACGCTGAAGCGGTCGCCCGTAAAGTCCTGCTTGCTTCTGACGCCGGCCCGTGTGTGGTTCATGCTGCGGATGCGTAACTGCCCGTCCTTCACTTCGAGCTTCCCGCCGCCGCCCTCCAGGCTGAAACGCTCCCACCTGTTTTCGTCCAGGGTTGTGCCGTTGAAGTCGTCGCCCCACTGGTTGAAGGCGGCGGCCTGTTGAGTGTTCGGCTGATTCTGCGGCGCTGACTGCTGTTGCCCGCTCACTTCAGCGAGCGTCATTGAGCAAAGGATGAGTGCAATCGAAAGTGAACGCGATAGATTAGACACTGCTCTCCACCTCACATCTTCTAAAAGCGCACGTTCGCCAAACGGCGGACAATCTCCTTGAGCTCTCCCTGCGACTGCTCCTTCTGCGCTTCGCTCAGGCGCTTGAAAGTTTCCAGCTCGGCCTGCGCCTCGCGGGTCCGCTTGAGGCGTGTGTAGACGCGGCCCAGTTGGTAATGCGCCTCGGCCAGGTCGGGTTGCAGCCTGGTCACGTACTCGAACTGCCGCGCGGCGTCTTCGAGGCGTTCCGCGCGCTGGTAGAGTTTGCCGAGCGCGAGTTGGGCCGGCGCGAACGTCTTGTCCAGGGTGACGGCGCGCGCTAGATGTTTTTCGGCGGCGGCGACGTCCCCTCCCCCGTCCTTAGTCAAAGCGTCGGCCGCTAGGTAATGCACAATGGCTGTCTTCTCATCAACGCTCAGCGCCTTCTCGTAGAGCGCGAGCGCGGCCTTGTACTGACCCTGCTCCGTCTGCATCAGGCCCAGGTAGGCGAGCGCGGGCGCGAATTGCGGGTCCAGCTCAAGGCTGCGCTGAAAAGCTCTGGCCGCTTCGTCCGCGTTGTGCCCGGAGAAGTGCGCGATGCCGAGCGCGAACCAGAGCTTGGGAGAGTTCGGGAAAGTTTGCAGAGCTTCCTGCAAACGTATGACGGCCGCGCCCGGCGCTTTCGTATCCGTCAAAAGCATCCCGTAACGGAAGCGGTAGAATTCGTTCTTCGGGTCGCGCTCGATGGCCAGGCGCATGGCCGGGATGGCGTTCTCGATGTGGCCGCTGCGCTCGTAGATGTCGGCCAGCGCGGCATAAATCGGCGCTTCCTGGAGCCCGCGCGCGACTGCCGCTTCCAGCGTGCGCCCGGCCGCCGGGATGTCCTTAAGCATGAGGTGGGCGCGCGCGAGCATGAGCAACGCCGAAACGTCGTCCGGTCGCGCGCTCGACGCGGCGCTCAATTCGGTGATCGCTTCCGAAGTGAGCCCGGCCGAAAGCAGGGCCGCCCCGAGTTCCAGCCGAGCGGACGGCTCGACGCTCGTTCCCGTCGCGGAATTAAGCTGCTCCGTGTAGTTGCGAAAGTAGAGGGCGGCGGCCTCGGTGTCGTTAAGGCGCAGCGCCGTGACGACGAGCGAGCGCGCGACCTCTGCCTCGGGCGCGATGGCCCAGGCGCGCTCGAGCAGGGCGCGGGCCTGCTGTAAGCCCTCGGGCGTGTCGCTGGCGAAACGTATCTGTGCCAGATTGATGAGCGCGCTCGGCTGGTTCTTGTTCAGGCGAAGAGAGATTTCAAACTGTGCCGCGGCCTGCTCTGTCCGACCCAGCCGCAGCAGAATCGCGCCGTGATTGTTGCGCGCCTCCGGCGAGAGCGGCGAGGCGATGGCGGCGGCGGAAAAATGGCGCTCGGCCTCCTCCAATTGGCCGGCGCGGTCGGCCAGCACGCCCAGG
>DATEMM010000001.1:0-6589 GCA_035275605.1 Pyrinomonadaceae bacterium | reverse complement strand
GATCGGGTTTTGGAATGCGGCGGTCGAAAAGGTTCAGCGCAGCAGTTACCTGCAAATCATCAGCGATTTTAACTTGCGGTATGTTCTTGGCAGGTACGCCGGTCTGATTCTGGACATGCGTTTGCCGAAAATACTGGCGATGTTTTTGCTCGGCTTCTATGCCTACCGGCGCGGGTTTTTTCAGAACCTGTCGAGTCATCGAGCGCTCATTCGCCGCGTGCTCGTGTACGGACTCATTTTAGGTCTGGTCGGCAACGTCGCTTTCGCTGCGCTGGCGGGCAGGGAAGCGGTTTTCCCTCCGTCGCCCGCGGGAGTAGTCGGCGTTATCACCTATGCCTTCGGCGTTCCCGCGCTGGCGCTCTTCTTCATCGCCTTGGTCGCCACGCTCTGGCAGAAGGCTGCTTGGCGGCGCGTGCTTGCTTTTCTGGCCCCGGTCGGGCGCATGGCGTTGACCAATTATTTACTGCAATCCCTCATCTGCGTCTTCATCTTTTACGGCTTCGGCTTCGGGCAGTTTGGAAGATTAGGCGCAAGGGGAGCGACGCTGGTTGCGCTCGCCATCTTTTCCTTTCAAGTGTTGGTGAGCGCGCTGTGGCTGAAGTATTTCAACTACGGCCCGATGGAGTGGGTCTGGCGGCAACTGACATATCGCCAGCGGTTAGATTTGAGGCTCAAGCGTGAGCCGTCCTTTGAATAGATAAGTATGAGCCTGGTAAGCCGCGCCGGCGACGAGTGAATGAAGCGGTAAACGCCCGCCTTCCTATCAAGACACGTGTTTACCCTTCGCTTCAGTGACTTGTTTCGAAACCCGCAGCGAGCGCGGGGTCCTGGCACAGCTCTTTGCACGCTCTCATGAGCGCCGCTTACTTCGAGAACGGGATGCGATTATCCGGGTCTTGCAATTCCGACGGGTCGATTCGGGAACGCTCGGCCAGCGCCAGGCGGCAGGCGCCCTTCGATACTGCAAACTCCATCAATGCGCGTGCGGCGCTCGCAGCAATTGTGGCCTCAGACATAGCTTCGGCGCTCCTTGCAACCTGCTGTCATGTTTTTGTTACGCGGCGTCATGTCCTTTGGTTTCAGCCGTGGATAGGATATGCCTGAACGCGGCGACCGGGAGGGAGTTCGCCCGTGGCTGTCTAACAATGCCTTCACGCCGAAACCTGTTTCTCGTTTTCGGCGTAAACAATCTACGAGCGGGGAGCGTTTCCATAGAAGGGAAGAGAATCCGAAATGAATTCGTTTGGGAAGACAGCCAGGCTCGCGGGTTTACTTTGGCTCCTGTCTGCGGCAACGGGGGTCTTCGGCCTCTTCTATGTCCGGTCAAACCTGCTCGTGTCGGGTGATGCCGCCGCGACCGCCGCCAACATTGTGGCCTCCGAGTTTCTGTTCCGGGCGGCTATCGTCAGTAGTCTTCTGGCACAGCTCTTCCTCTTCTTTTTCGGGCTGACCCTGTACCGGCTGCTCAAGGAGGTTGATAAAACTCTGGCCAGAGTGTTCCTGGCCTCCATCATGATGACTGTCGTCGTTGCGGTCGTCAACGCGCTCAATAATTTCGGAGCCTTGCTGGTTCTGAGCCAGGCCGATTACTTGAAAGCGTTCACCCCGGAGCAACTCAACGCCACGGCGATGATCTTTCTCAGGCTGAGCAACTCCGGGCAAGGGCTCCTAGAAATATTTTGGACGCCATTATATTTTTCACTGGGACTGCTCATCGTCAGGTCCGGGTTCCTCCCGAAAATTCTTGGCATTCTCCTGATGGTCATGAGCGTGGGCTACGCTATCAATATCCTGACGAAATTCCTGGCCCCGCAATTTTATCCCACAGCATTCACACGGCTGGCGATGACGCTTGGCGCTCTGGGCGGCATCCCGACCATCCTCTGGCTTTTAGTTAAGGGCGCGAAAGAACCTCAACCGGCGCGAGCGGTTTAACGCTTGGAATAGTGAAGGTGCTCATGAAGGCTATCGTCCATTACAGCTACGGTTCACCGGATGTTCTCAGGTGTGAAGAGGTGGCAAAGCCCACACCTGGGGACGACGAAGTCTTGATAAAAGTCCGCGCGGCCTCCGTCAACCCGCTCGACTGGCGCTTAATGAGAGGCAAGCCGTATCTCATACGCATGATGTCCGGGCTGCGTAAGCCAAAGTTCAGGACACCAGGGCGTGATGTGGCAGGCCAGGTCGAGGCAGTCGGCAGGAACGTGACGCGGTTCAAGCCGGGCGACGAGGTGTTCGGTTCCTGCCTGGGGGCCTTTGCAGAGTACGCGTGTACTCCCGAGTCGTCGTTGGTGATGAAGCCAGAGAACGTGACGTTCGACCAGGGGGCTGCTGTGAATGTGGCCGGGCATACAGCGTTGCAGGGGCTTCGCGACAAGGGCAAGATTCAGCCGGGACAGAAGGTCCTGATCAACGGCGCTGCCGGCGGCGTCGGCACGTTCGCAGTGCAGATCGCCAGGGCGTTCGGCGCAGACGTGACCGGCGTATGCAGCACCAGGAACGTTGACATGGTCCGTTCAATCGGCGCGAGCCACGTCATTGATTACACACAGGAGGACTTCACTAAAGGGGGGCAGCGTTACGACGTAATCCTGGACTGCCATGCGACCCATTCGTTGTTAGAGATCAGGCGCGCCTTAAATCCCAAAGGGATATACGTTGGCATCGGAGGTCCGGCCGGTTCGACCATAGATATTCTGGCTGCCCTGGTCAAACCGCTTGTGCTGGCACCGTTCGTGAGCCAGAAGTTCATGCTATTTATGGCGAAACTGAAGCTGGAAGACCTGACAGTCATACGCGACCTCATGGAGGCGGGGAAGGTAACGCCGATCATAGACAGGCGCTACAAGTTGAGCGAGGCTCCGGAGGCTGTACGGTACGTGGAAGAGGGACACGCCCGTGGGAAGGTGTTAATAACATTGGAACCTGAGAGCGCGACCTGACCACGAGCCGCTACAACTCTGCCCTCTGAAATATCACATCAGGCGAAGGGCAGCGCCGGAGTCCGATAACGTCTTGTAGTATTTCAAAGAGCCCCAACGGGGCGTCATATGAAAGCCTGGGGCAACGCCCCAGGAATAGATGCAAGTTTAAGGATTAAGCCCTGAAAGGGCGCAATACCATATTACGCCCTTTCAGGGCTCAACGTCTTGTCTGTCATCTATCCCTGGGGCGATGCCCCAGGCTATCTTATTATCGCCCCGTTGGGGCTCTCGGACGACTTTCCGCAGATTCGGACGACTTTCCGCAGCTCATGTTTTCTAATTCAATTTAGACGCTACCCCGGAAGTGGCTCATTATTCAGCCGCCGCAAACTCGTGGTAATATCTGAGCGGACTTGTTATAGTTCGCTCAACCCCCCCGTTTGTAGTTCCCCTCTATTATTTCTCCATACAAGGTTATAAGTGTGCCTATGACCAGCGGGGCTCCGCCAGAAGATCTGCCTGACAAGAAAAACATGAAAAATCGGCTCGCCGAAACGCTGGGGGGAGAACTGGCCCCTTACTGGCTGGCAGCCATCATTGAGTCTGCCGACGACGCCATCATCAGCAAGACGCTCCAGGGCATCATCACGAGTTGGAACAAAGGGGCCGAGCGCATCTTCGGCTATACGGCGGACGAGGCAATCGGCAAGCCCGTCACCATGCTGATACCCGAGGACCACCCGGACGAGGAGCCGTCTATCCTGGCGCGTCTCAGGGCAGGAGAGCGCATCGAGCACTACGAGACCATCAGGGTGCGCAAGGACGGCTCGTTCGTGGACATTTCGCTGACCGTCTCGCCCATACACGGGCCGAACGGGAACATCATCGGGGCGTCGAAGATCGCGCGTGACATCACGGAACGCAAACGTGCGGAGGCGGCTGTGCGCGAGCAAGCCGAGATCATCGAGACGGTCAACCGCCTCGGGCAGACGCTCTCGGCCGAGCTTGATCTGCGAAAGGTCGTGCAGGCCGTCACAGACGCGGCCACGGAGATGACGGGCGCAAGGTTTGGCTCCTTCTTTTACAACGTGCTGAACGAAGATGGCGCGAGCTACATGCTCTACACGCTCTCGGGCGTTCCCGCCGAAGCCTTCGCGCATTTCCCCATGCCGCGCGCCACGGACCTCTTCGGCCCGACCTTCCGCGGCGAGGGGACCGTGCTCATACCCGACGTAAAGCTCGACCCGCGTTACGGCAATAATTCGCCTTACTACGGCATGCCAGAGGGCCATCTTCCGGTGGTCAGTTACCTGGCCGTACCCGTCGTCTCACGCTCGGGCGATGTCCTGGGCGGCCTCTTCTTCGGCCACCCGGAAGCGGGCGTCTTCACGGAGCGCGCGGCGCGCATCGTCGAGGGGCTGGCGTCGCAGTCTGCGATCGCGATGGATAACGCCAGGCTCTTCGAGGCAGTGCAGAGCGCGCGCGCAGATGCCGAACAGTCTGCCCAGGCGAATGAGCGCCTGTACAGGGAGGCGCAGGACTCCAGCCGCCTGAAGGACGAGTTCCTGGCCACCGTCTCCCATGAGTTGAGGACGCCCCTGACCTCTATTCTCGGCTGGGCGCACATGCTGCGCACAGGCCAGTTCGAGGGCGTGGACGCGTCCAAAGCTTTGGAAACCATTGAGCGCAACGCGCGCGCGCAGGCGCAGCTCATTGACGACCTGCTGGATGTCTCGCGCATCATCACGGGCAAGCTACGCATTGACGTGCGCCCCGTTGACCCGAACTCTTTCATAGAGGCCGCCATTGAGGCCATCAGGCCCGCTGCGGAAGCGAAGGGCGTGCGCGTGCAGCGCATCATGGATACCGGCATCGTCACAGTCTCTGGCGACCCGGTCCGATTACAGCAGGTAGTCTGGAACATGCTCTCGAACGCTATCAAGTTCACACCGCGCGGCGGGCGCATACAGGTGCGTTTGGAGCGCGTCAACTCGCACATCGAAATCGCAGTCAGCGACAGCGGGTCTGGAATCGAGCCGGACTTTCTGCCTTTCGTCTTCGACCGCTTCCGTCAGGCCGACCAGCGCACCACGCGGCAGTACGGCGGATTGGGGCTCGGCCTGTCCATCGTCCGCCATCTGGTCGAGCTACACGGCGGGAGCGTGCAGGCCGAGAGTCCGGGCGTGGGCCAGGGCTCGACCTTCACCGTGCTGCTGCCGGTCGCTCCCGTCTACCAGAGCGTTGACAGCACGAAGCGCGTGCACCCTGCGGCCAGGGAAACGCTTCCCGTCTACGAAGGCCCGGACAGGCTCGACGGGCTCAAAGTGCTCGTGGTTGACGACGAGCCCGACACGTTGGAGTTACTGAAAGCGGGCCTAGGCAATTGCGGGGCGGAAGTGACGGTCGCGGGCTCGGCGTCCGAAGCGCTCGAATCGATTCAGACGGTTGTGCCAGATGTGCTCATCAGCGATATTGGGATGCCTGGCGAAGACGGGTACGACCTGATCCGGCGCGTGCGTGCCCTGCCAGCGGAAGACGGGGGCAAGATGCCTGCCATCGCGCTCACGGCCTATGCCAGGGTCGAAGACCGTATGCAGGCGCTCAGGGCCGGCTACCAGATGCACGTCCCCAAACCAGTCGAGCTGGCAGAGTTGGTCGCCGTCGCCTCCAGCCTCATTAAACGTGGCGGCTGAGGGCCGGATGATTCGGAAGAGGGAAGCCGCAGCCTACTACTATCCAGTGACGTTGAGCGTGTGAGAGCAGGCGTCAATAATCAGATTACGGATTTGATGAAAGCGGCGTCGAAAGGCGACCGTGAGCGTGTGTTGTCGCTCTTGGAGGCGGGGGCCGACATCAACGAACAGGACGTTTTCGGCCACACGGCCTTGATGTTCGCCACGGGCGAAGGCCACCTGGAGGTCGTTCAGATACTGCTCAGCCAGGGCGCGGAGGTGAACGCAGCCAATCAGGTCGGCGCAACGGCCCTGAGCCGCGCAAAGGCCAAAGGGTACGCCGAGATAATCAGGCTGCTGAGGAGCGCCGGAGCGATTGACAAGGCAGACCTTGAGGGCCGGGATGCCGGGCGAGAGCAACTGGACCATGCCCTGCTGCATTCAGCGCGTGACGGCGACGCAGCTAAAATTAAATCCCTGATAGCTTCGGGTTGCGACGTCGGGGCCAGAACCAGCGACGGCTGGACGGCCCTGATGATCGCCGCCATCAAAGGACACGCGGACGTCGTGCGGCTGCTGCTGGAGCAGGGGGCCGAGATTAACGCGAAAAATAATCACGGCTGGACGGCGTTGAAACTCGCTACCTCGCTCGACGATCTCAAGATGATGACGGTCTTGCTGGCGAGGGGCGCAGATGTCAACGCTCAGGACTTTGACGGCACGTCTCCCCTGATGCTGGCGGCGGATGAAGGAAGTATTGACAGCCTGGAGCTGCTGCTGGATTACAAGGCGGACCTCAATGCTAAAAATAGAAGCGGCGAAACCGCACACATGATCGCCCGCAGAAGAAACCGCGCCGATGCCGCCAAACTTCTCCAACCCGCGGAAGCCGAAGAGTGACCCCGCTCTTCATCGCCGCCCTAAAACTTTCCAGAGTCCGATAACGTCGGACAGTCAAAGGAGGCTTCACACATTAATTTATATGACTGGCGA